>JAFLEC010000145.1 GCA_017302095.1 Lysobacterales bacterium
TGCACCGTTGCTGCTGGACGTGCTGTTCGCGCCCTCGCCCGACGCCTTCGGGGCCGTCGACGAGGCCGACGCCGAAGCCCGCGCGCTGGCCGCGGCGGACGCGCTGGCCGCCGTGCTCGACGCCCATCCGGGCGAAGTCTGCGCCCTGATCCTCGAACCGCTGGTGCAATGCGCGGGCGGCATGCGCATGCACCATCCCGCCTACCTGCGCCGCGCGCGCGCGCTGTGCGACGCGCATGGCGTCTTCCTCATCGCCGACGAGATCGCGGTCGGGTTCGGGCGCACCGGCAGCCTGTTCGCTTGCGCGCAGGCCCCGGGCGGCGGCATCCAGCCCGACCTGCTGTGCCTGTCGAAGGGCCTGACCGGCGGCTTCCTGCCGCTGTGCGCGGTGCTTGCCACCCAGGCGATCTACGACGGCTTCCTCGACGATTCGCGCGAACGTGCGTTCCTGCATTCGCACAGCTACAGCGGCAACCCGCTGGCCTGCGCGGCCGCGCTGGCCTCGCTGGACATCCTCGAAGCCGACCACGTGCTGGCCCGCAACGTCGATACCGCGGCGGCGATGGCGACGCTCGCGGCGCCGTTCGCGGCACACCCGGCGGTCGCCGAGGTGCGGCAAACCGGCATGATCCTCGCCATCGAACTGCATCCGGAGCGCGGCAACGACGAGGACGGCCATGCGGTGGAAATCGCCGGCCGCCGCGGCCTGCGGATGTACCGCGCGGCGCTGGACGCCGGCGTGCTGCTGCGTCCACTCGGCGACGTGCTGTACTGGATGCCTCCTTATTGCGTGGATGCGGCGCAACTGGCGCTGCTCGCCGACGCCACCGCCGCCGCACTCGCCGAGGCCGCCTGATGCGCCTGACCCGCAGTTACGTCGACCTCCCGCTGGCGGCCGGCGCCGAGGTCCACCTGCCCGAGGATGCCGCTGGCCACCTGGTCCGGGTGCTGCGCCTGCAAGCCGGCGATGCCTGCGTGCTGTTCAATGGCGACGGCCGCGACTACGACGCGCGCATCGTCGTCGCCGGCAAGCGCGAGGCGCGCGCGGAGATCATTGCCGCGCGGCCGGTCGCGAACGAATCACCGCTGCGGATCACCCTGCTGCAGGGCATCGCCCGCGGCGACAAGATGGACTGGATCCTGCAGAAGGCGACCGAACTCGGCGTGGCGCGGATCCTGCCGGTCGACAGCGAACGCAGCGAAGTGAAGCTCGATGCCGCCCGCGCGCAGAAGCGGCTGGCCCATTGGCGCGAGGTGGTGGTGTCGGCCTGCGAGCAGAGCGGGCGTGCCGTCGTCCCCGACGTGCTCGCACCGCAACCGCTGGCGCAGGCCGCCCCGTTCCGAGAAGGCCGCGGCTTGTTGCTGGATCCGCAGGGCGCGTCATCGCTGGCGACACTCGGCGGTCAGGCGTTCGACGCGTGCACGCTGGCGATCGGCCCGGAAGGCGGATGGTCGCCGCGCGACCGTGGCCAGCTGGATGCCGCGGGCTACGAGGGCATGCGGCTCGGCCCCCGGATCCTGCGCACCGAGACCGCCGGGATCGCCGCGGTCGCTGCCTTGCAAGCCTGGTGCGGGGACCTCGGCTAGGCCGCCTCGGCCAGCGCATGGGCCACGTGGTCTTCCAGCGCGGCAAGGTCGGGGAGCAGCGCCTCGTCCTCGTTCAGGCGCACGCGGGCGAGCACGCCCTCGGGCAGCTCGTCGCCATCGTCCATCGCCTGCAGCACCGACTCGGCCACGGTCACCAGGCGCGGGAAGCCCTGGGTCAGTAGCGCGATGTAGGGATGCTTGGGGTCTCCCCCGAGTGCCTTCAGCACGATCACCTTGCTGCCCAGCCCGCCCTCGTCCCGGCCAGTGCCGGCGAAGCGCGAGAAGCCCACCAGTGGCAGCTGCCAACCGCGCCAGCGGATGCGGCCCAGCAGCCAATCGGGGGCCCCGGTGATCTGGTCGGGTTCGGAGAACGAAAGCACTTCGGCGATGGTCGCGTTCGGCAGCAGCAGGCGCGCGTCGGCGACCTGGATCAACACGCCGCGGATGATCTGGGCGGAATCGGACATGGGTTACCTCAGGCAGGCCAACGTTGTTGTAGGCGGTGGACGAGCCCGGCAATGCCGTCCGCCTGGCCGCCACGTACGACCAGGGCCTGGCTGGCCGCCGGGTCGAAACAATTTTCCGCCGATTGGCCCAGCGCCAGTCCGCCGCCGAGGGCCACGGACAGCGCGCGCTCCACCAGCGCCGGATCCGCGCCACTCAAGAGGAGGATCGCGCTGTCGCCAGGCGGCAACGCGGCGAAGCGGGGCTCTCCCTCGCTCGCCACGACTACCAGGCCGGCAGGCGCGACCTGCACGTCCAGGCCGTCCGGGAGGACATGCACCGTACCCGGGGCGAGCGTATCGCCCGGCTGCGCCAACACCACGCGCAAGCTGCCAGCGCGTTGCATCTGCCGCACCAGCTTCTCGTACTGGCCGCCGTCGATGCGTTGGCGCAGCAGCACGGGGCGCGGGAAACCACCGGGGAGTCCGCCCAACAGCTGCCGTACCGCGTCCGGGCCACCCACACCGGCCGCCACCGCGACCGCGCCCTGCAGGCGAGGGGCCTGGGCCAGTTCGTTGCCGTGGGGCAATGCCGGCATCGCCGCCACCCGCAACTGCAGGGCGGCGATCTCGTCGTGGAACCTCGCATCCTCGTCGACCGCGGCTGAGGCCGCCGGGGCATCCGCAGCGTTCGGCACGGCGGTTCGCGGCAGCACGTCGTCGTGCCCCTGCAGCTTCGCCGCCAGGTGCCGCGCCCAGCGCGCGGCTTCCCAGCCCTCGCGGCGCATCGCGACATCGGCGTCCTCGAAGATGGCCTCGATCGAGGGATCGCCGAGGATCGCGTCGAAGCGGTCGAGCGCCTGCTCGACCGCCGGATCCAGCACGACCATCAGCACGCCGGGATCGGCGGCACGCACCGCATCCTCGCTCGCTTCTCCCGGATCGAGGCAGGCCACCACGTCCCCGCCGGCATCGACGATCGCCGCCTGCGTGCGCTCGCGCGCGGCACCCGCGCGCGCGAGCAGGACGACGCGCTTGCGTTTCATTGCGCGGGACCGTCGCCCACGCGCTCCAGCTTGAGCAGCTCGAACACGTTGCGCATGAGCTCGGCTTCCTGGTACGGCTTGCCGAGGTAGCGCTCGACGCCAAGCTGCAACGCGCGCTCGCGGTGCTTGTCGCCGGTACGGGACGTGATCATGATGATCGGCACGTCGCGCATCCGCGGGTCTCCCTTCATCGCGGTCGCGAGCTCGTAGCCGTCCATGCGCGGCATCTCGATGTCGAGCAACATCAGGTCCGGGATGACGTCGGCCATGCGCTCGAGCGCGTCGAGGCCGTCCTTCGCGGTCGCCACCTCGAAATTGTGGCGCTCGAGCACGCGCCCAGTGACCTTGCGCATCGTGACCGAATCGTCGACCACCATGACCAACGGCACCCGCCGCTGCTCCACGGACTGGCGCACCGGCGCGGCATCCCGCGGCATCGCGATCGACCTGCGCACCAGCGGGGCGACGTCGAGGATCACCACGACCGAGCCATCACCCATGATGGTGGCGCCGAAGATGCCCGGCACCGATGCCAGCTGCGGTCCGCCCGGCTTGACCACGATCTCGCGGTTGCCCACCACCTGGTCGACCGCCACGGCGGCACGCAGGTCGCCCGAGCGCACCAGCAGCAGCGGCACCTGGAGCTGGCCCTCGGCCTTCGCCGTGCTGCCGCCGACCAGGGTGCCAAGGTCGTGCAGCGCATAGTCTTCGCCACCGTAGCGATAGCTCGCATCGGGCTTGGCCATGTCCTCGCGGGAAATTCGGCCGACGCCGCGCACGGAGGCGATCGGCACGGCGTACTGCATCTCGCCGATCTTCACGAAGACCGCCTGGGTGACCGCCAGCGTCTGCGGCAGGCGCAGGGTGAACGTCGTGCCCTGGCCGGGGCTGGACGCGATGTCGAGCGAACCGCCGAGCTGCCGCACTTCGCTGGCGACGACGTCGAGGCCGACACCGCGACCTGCGAGCCTGCTGACCGACTGGGCAGTCGAGAAACCGGGCTCCAGGATCAGCACGTCGAGATCGGCATCCGCCAGGATCGCGTCGGGCTTGAGCAAGCCGCGCTCGACCGCGCGTGCCCGGATCGCTTGCCGATCCAGTCCGCCGCCATCGTCCGCGACCTGCAGGACCACTTCGGAGCCTTCGCGTCGCACCGATACGCGGATGCTGCCTTCGTCGTCCTTGCCCGCCTTGCGACGGGCGTCGGGGGTCTCCAGACCATGCGCCACCGCGTTGCGGAGCATATGCTCCAGCGGAGCAGTCATGCGTTCCAACACGTTGCGGTCGAGTTCGCCCTGCGCACCCTCGAGCTTGAGCTGGGCTTGCTTGCCCGTTTCGCCGGCGGCCTGGCGGATGACGCGCCGCAGGCGGGGCACGAGCGAATCGAACGGCAGCATGCGCGTGCGCATGAGGCCTTCCTGCAAGTCCGAACTGACCCTCGACTGCTGCAGCAGCAGCGTTTCGTACTGCCGCGTCAGGTCGTCCATCGACTCGTGCAGGCTCTGCAAGTCGGCGGCCGACTCCGCCAGCGCGCGAGAGAGCTGCTGCAAGTTGCTGAAGCGATCCAGCTCCAGCGGATCGAACGTCTCGTTCCCGGTTTCGCTCTCGCGCTGGTAGCGCGCGATGATCTGCGCCTCCGTTTCCGCATCCAGGCGGCGCAACTGGTCGCGCAGGCGGATGTTGGTGCGTTCCATTTCCTGCGCAGTAGCGCGGAACGCGGCGAGCTGCTGTTCCAAGCGGGCGCGATAGATCGCCACCTCGCCTGCATAGTTCACCAGACGGTCGAGCAGGTCCGCGCGGATGCGGACCTGCTCCTGCGGCGCACGCACGCCGATATCGTCGTCGTCGCCGAGGCCCTCGACCATCATCGGCGCAGACAGGGGCTTGAGCTCGGCCTTGGGCATGGCCTGGGCCGGCTGCAACGGCGCCTCGGCGCGTGCGTTGAACTCGTCGATCAAGCCCACCGGCAAGCCGACCGCCCGGCGGGCCGCGACGCGGGTGACCATCCCGTGCAGGCGATCGAATCCGCGTTCGAGCAATGGCACGCCGTCAGAGCCGAGCTCTGCACGCTGCGCGACCACGGCCTCGAGGAGGGTCTCCATGGCATGGCCCAGTTCGCCGATGGGCATCATGCCGGCCATGCGTGCACCGCCCTTCAGCGTGTGCAGGTCGCGCTGCAGGCCAACCATCGCCTCACGATCGTCCGGCGCCTCGCGCAATTGCGCGAGGAGTCCGTCGGAGTGATCGAGCAGGTCTCCGCCCTCTTCGACGAAGATGTCGACGAGCTCGGCATCCAGGCCCACCATGTCGAGCGCTTGGTCCGGATCGTCGGCGGACGTCGCCGCGGACAGCAACGCTGCCAGCGCCGCCTGCTCGCGAGCCTTGGCGGCTGCAGCCGCTTCGGCGACGCGACGCTCCGCTTCGCGGCGTTCTGCCTCGGCGCGCTCCGTGGCCAAGCGTTCTGCCTCGCGCCGTTCCGCCTCCGCGCGGGCAGCGGCGATACGCTCCGCTTCCAGTTTCTCGGCCGCGGCACGCTCGGCGGCCACCCGCTCCGCTTCCAGGCGCGCCGCTTCCTCTTCCGCGGCAGCCTGCGCCGCCGCTTCCGCGGCCAGACGCTCGGCTTCGGCCTGCTCGGCGGACAGACGCTCCGCTTCCAGGCGCGCCGCTTCCTCGTCCGCCGCAGCCTGTGCGG
>JAFLEC010000146.1 GCA_017302095.1 Lysobacterales bacterium
GACGGCCGCGGCCAGCACGACGGCGTCCACGCCGTCTGTGCCGCGGGAGGCGACGCGATGAGCCGCGCACGCAACGGCTGGGTCTTGCCGGTCAGCTTGCTGCTGGCGCTGTTGCTGGGTCTGGTGCCGATGCCCGGCGTGTTGCAGCCCCTGCGCCCCTACTGGCTGGCGCTGGTGCTGGCGTATTGGGCGCTGGAAGCCCCCGACAAGGTCGGATTGGGCGTGGCCTTCCTGCTCGGCTTGCTCGCGGACCTCGCGTTCGGCGGCCTGCTTGGCGAGCAGGCGTTGCGCCTGGTCGTGCTGACCTTCATCCTCGAGCGCTTCCGCGCGCGCCTGCGCTTCTTCCCGATGTCGCAGCAAGCCCTCGCGATCGGCGGCCTGCTGGTCAACGACCGGGTCGTGGCCATGGCGGTGCACCTGGTGCTCGGCGAGGTGCAGCTACCCTGGTCCTTCTGGGCCGCGCCGCTGGTCGGGATGGTGCTCTGGGCGCCGTTGCACCTGGTGCTGGACACGCTGCGCCTGCAGCGACGCGGGTAGGCGATGCCGCGCGCGCCGCGCCTGATGAAGAACCACGCTGCGGAAGCCGCGCTGTTCCGCGTGCGCGCGTTGGCGGGTTTCGTGCTCGTGCTGGCGGGCCTGGCGGCGCTCGCCGGCTGGTACTTCCGATTGCAGGTGCTGCGCCACGACGAGTTCGCCACGCGCTCGGAAGCCAACCGGTTGCGGATGGTCCCGGTGGTTCCGGCGCGCGGCCTGATCGTCGACCGCAAGGGGCGGATCCTCGCCGACAACGTGGCGGCGTGGCGCCTCGACGCAGTGCCCGAGCGTGCTGGCGAGGGTGGGGCGTTGCTGGCGCGCCTGCGCGAGGTGGTCGCGATCGACGAGGAACAGGGGGCGCGTTTCCTGCGCGAGTACAAGGCCAGCCGGCCGTTCAAGCCGGTGACGCTCAAGCTGCGGATCAGCGACGAGGAAGCGGCGCGTTTCGCGGTGAACCGCTGGCGCTTCCCCGGCGTGGACCTGGTGCCCTACCTCGGGCGGGTGTACCCGCATGGCCCGCTGCTGGCGCACGTCGTCGGCTACGTCGGCCGCGTCGACGAGAAGGACCAGCTCGCGTTGGGCCCGGCCGGCGCCGCCTACTCGCATGTCGGCAAGACCGGGATCGAACGCTATTACGACGCCCAGTTGCGTGGTACGCCGGGGTTCCGCCGGCTGGAGACGAATGTCGATGGCCGCACCGTGCGTGCGCTGGACACGGTCCCGGCCACGCCCGGCACCGACCTGCAGCTGTCGATCGACCTCGACCTGCAGCAGGCGATGGTCGAAGCCTTCGGCGAACTGGAGGGCACCGCGGTGGCCGTGGACCCGCGCACCGGCGAGGTGCTGGCGATGGTCAGCCTGCCGGCCTACGACACCAACCTGTTCGTCAACGGCATCAGCCACGCCGACTACAAGGCGTTGCAGGACAACCCGTCGCGCCCGCAATTCAACCGCCTGGTGCTGGGCGGGGTTGCGCCGGGCTCCACGATCAAGCCGTTGACCACGCTGGCGGGGCTCGACAGCGGCGTGCGCCGGCCCGAGGACCGGGTCCTGTCCACCGGCGTGTTCCGCCTGCCCGGGATGCGCGGCCGCGGCTGGCTGGATGGCGTCCATGGCTGGACCGACGCGCGCAAGGCGATCTACGAATCGGTCAACACCTACTACTACCAGCTGGCGCTGGACATGGGCGTGCAGCGCTACGACACCTACATGGCGCGGTACGGCTTCGGGCAGAAGACCGGTATCGACCTGGCCGGCGAGATCGAAGGCATCGTGCCGTCGCCGGCAAGCAAGCAGCAGTACGAGAAGAAGGCGCGCTGGTATCCCGGCGACCTCGTCAACGCGTCGATCGGCCAGGGCCTGTGGAAGGTGACGCCGCTGCAGCTGGTGCGTGGCGTCGCCGCGATCGCCGATGGCGGCCGGATGCGCCGCCCCCACCTGGTCGCCAACACCCGGCCGCGTTTCGATGCCCCCTGGCAGCCGCTGCCGCAGGCCGAGCCGATCCGCATCAGTGACGATGCCGGCCACGTGCGCGTGGTCCAGGAGGGCATGCAGATGACCACCATGGGCTCCGGCACCGCGGCGCGGATCTTCCGCGGCTCGCCTTACCTGTCCGCCGGCAAGACCGGCACCGCGCAGGTGGTCAACCGCGGCGCGCGCGCTGTGGATCCGCGTTCGCTGCCCTTGTGGAAGCGCCATCGCGGCTTGTACATCGGCTACGCGCCGGCGGACGACCCGAAGATCGCGATCGCGATCGCGGTCGAGGGCGGCGGCTTCGGCGCGGATTCCGCCGCGCCGATCGCGCGCAAGGTGTTCGACGCGTGGCTGCTGGGCAAAGCGCCCGCGCCGGCGGCGACCGATGCGGACGCCGATGCCGCCACCCGGCCCGATTTCTCCAACGTGGTCGGCAACCCGCCCACCCAGGCCTCCGCCCCTGCGCCGGTACCGGCATCCGCCGAGGCGCCGCGATGAACGTGATCCTGCGATTCCTGCTGGACCTGCTGCTGCGCTTCCTGCGCACCCTGGACCTGCCGCTGCTCGCCGCCCTGCTCGCGTTGATGGGCATCGGCCTCGCCACGCTGCACAGCGCGAGCAACGAGTCGATGCGCGTGGTCGCCACCCAGGGCGCTTACTTCAGCGTCGGCCTCTGCGCGCTGTGGGTAGCCTCGCGGGTCCCGGCGCACATCCTCAAGCAGCTGACCCCGCTGGCGTTCGCCGCCTCGTTGGTGCCGCTGGTGCTGGTGCTGTTCATCGGCCGCGGCAAGTACGGCAACCACTGGATCAACCTCGGCTTCTTCAATTTCCAGCCGTCGGAGCTGGCCAAGCTGACGCTGCCGATGATGCTGGCGTGGACGCTCGACCGGCACCGGCTGCCGCCACGGCCCTCGGTCCTGCTCACCGCCCTGGTGGTGATCGCGCTGCCGGTCGGCCTGGTGCTGCTGCAGCACGACCTCGGCACCGCGGTGCTGGTGCTGGCCAGCGGCGTGTTCGTGCTGTTCCTCGCCGGCGTGTCGTGGTGGTGGTTCGCCGCCGCCGGCGCCGTGGGCATCGCCGGGTTCTCGTTGGCGATGTTCGCGCCGATCCGCTGGTTCTCGTTCCTGCGGCCCTACCAGCAGGATCGCATCCTGACCTTCCGCAACCCCGAGAACGATCCGATGGGCGCCGGCTGGAACATCATCCAGAGCAAGATCGCGATTGGCGGCGGCGGGCTGACCGGCAAGGGCTGGGGGCAGGGCACGCAGTCGCACCTGGACTACCTGCCCGAGCACACCACCGACTTCGTGTTCTCGGTGCTGTCCGAGGACTTCGGCTGGATCGGGGTGGTCGTCGTGCTGGCGCTGTACCTGTTCGTGGTCGGCCGCTGCCTGTGGATCGCCGCCGAGTCGCGCGATGGCTATGCGCGCCTGCTCGCCGGCACCCTGGGCCTGTCGCTGTTCGTCTACGTGCTGGTCAACGGCGGGATGATCTCCGGGCTGTTGCCGGTGGTCGGCGTGCCGATGCCGTTGCTGAGCTACGGCGGCACCGCGCCGGTGGCGCTGCTGCTCGGGTTCGGGGTGGTGATGGCGTTGAAGGCGCGGCGCACGGTCAATCGCTGAATCCGCGCAACCCGCAAGCTGAACCGCCGTTCGGGTGCTCGCGAACCTGCGTGCTACCCTCGCGCCGATGATCCGACGCGCCTTGCCCCTGCTCGCCGTGCTCGCGCTTGCCGCGTGCGCCGTCCCGCCGCCGAAGCCGATGCCCATGCCAACGGCGCCGGCACCGCTCCCGCCGCCGCCAACATCAACGCCCGAACCGCTGCCGCACGTGCGCGACTTCAGCGCGGCGCGCGCGACCTTCGTGCGCGAGACCTCGCAACGCTTCGGCATCCCCGCGGCGGAGATCGAGGCAGTGCTGGCCAAGGCGCAGTTGCGCGAGGCCATCATCAAGGCGATGTCTCGGCCGGCCGAGGCCAAGCCCTGGCGCGACTACCGCCCGATCTTCATCCAGCCCAAGCGGATCGAAGACGGCCGCGCGTTCCTCGCCACCCATCGCGACGCCCTGCAGCGCGCCGAGGATCGTTACGGCGTGCCGAAGGAACTGGTGGTCGCCATCCTCGGCGTCGAGACCAGCTACGGCGGCAACAAGGGCAGCTATCCGGTGATCGATGCCCTGTACACGCTGGCCTTCGCCTACCCGCGCAGCGGCGATCCCGCCAAGGCGGCGCGCGAGGACCAGCGCGAGGCGTTCTTCCGCGACGAGTTGGCGCAGCTGTTCGCGCTGGGCAAGGAGGAAGGCTTCGACATCGCCACGCTGAAGGGCAGCTACGCCGGCGCGATGGGCTGGGGCCAGTTCATGCCGTCCAGCTATCGCGACTACGCGGTGGACGGCGACGGCGACGGCAAACGCGACCTGTTCAACGACCTCGACGACGTGTTCGCCTCGGTCGCCAACTACTTCGCGAAGAAGGGCAAGTGGGAAGCCCGCGGCCCGGTGATGGAACGGGCCACGCGCGATGCCGCGGCGGCCGACTTCGCCAACCCCGGAAATTCCGTGACCCTAGACCAGACCTTGGCCGGGCTGGCGGCCAAGGGCTATCGCCCGGCATCGTTGCGCTATCTGCATCTGGATGTTGCGCCGCCGGTCACCTTGATCACGCTGGATGGCGTGGCCGGACCCGAGTACTGGATCGTGTACAACAACTTCAAGGCGATCACCACGTACAACATCTCGCGCTTGTACGCGACCGCGGTCCACCAGCTGGCCGAGGCCATCGCCGGGCGCACGCCGGATCCGGCATGAGCGCGCAGCGCCTCCTGCTGGCCGCCACGCTGCCGCTCGCACTGGCGGCCTGCGCGACCACCGGCACCGCCGCCAGGACCGCGCCGCCGCAGGGGCCGAAAGTGGTGGTGCAGCCGGCGCAGGGCGTGAATCCACCGCCGCCGCTGCATGAGCGCAAGCCGGTCTCGCCCTACGCCCCGGCGCAGGAAGATCCGAGCAAGCGCGGCGATTACGTCGCCGGCGGCCTGTTCCGCCCGGGCGAAGCCGACTCGGTGCCCGAGTACGTGCCGGACGTGGACGCGATCCCGGAACCGGAAGTCCGCGCCGAACCGCGTTCGCGCACCGGCAACAAGAGCTACAGCGTGCTGGGCAAGCGCTACCAGGTGCTGGATTCCGAGCACGGCTATGTCGAGGAAGGCGGCGCCTCGTACTACGGCAAGAAATTCCATGGCCGCCGCACCTCCAGCGGCGAGGTGTACGACATGTATGCCTTCAGCGCCGCGCACAAGTCGTTGCCATTGCCGAGCTACGCCCGCGTCACCAACCTCGACAACGGCAAGTCGGTGGTGGTGCGGGTCAACGACCGCGGGCCGTTCCATTCCAACCGCATCATCGACCTCAGCTATGCCGCCGCGGTCAAGCTGGGCTACCGCGAGCGCGGCACCGCCCGCGTCGAAGTGCGCGCATTGACCCCCGGTGAACTGCAGGACGCCTCGCTGGCGCAGAAACAGGGGCCCGGGGACACGAGTGCGATGGATGCGCTAGTCGAAGGCCTGCCGCAGGCGGTGGCCGCGGCGGGACCGATCGATCCCGCGCCGCAGGCGGGATCGCCGCCCGCGGCCGGGCGTGCGTACCGCTTCGACATGCGCCAGGACGGCAAGCTGATGGGCGCCGACGAATTCGATGCCTGGATGCGCTCGCGCCAGGTGCGGGTTGCCACCGGCAAGCCGGGCAGGCCGGATCCCG
>JAFLEC010000147.1 GCA_017302095.1 Lysobacterales bacterium
GCCCGGCCATCCGCCGCGCGCGTGCGCGAGGCCGACCACTGCAGCGCGACGAACGCGGTGCAGGCGAGCATCCCGATCCATGGTGTGCCGTGCCCGGCGCTCCAGACCACCGCGAACCATGCGGCCTGGTAGCCCAGCAGGTTGGCCCAGAACGCCACCTCAGGCCTCCAGCAGGCCGGGCAGGTAAGACGTGCCGCGATAGCCGGGCTTGGCCAGCAGCAGGTGGGCGACGCCGATCGAGCGCTCCAGGAAGCCGCCCTCGCAGTAGGCCAGGTAGAACTCCCACATGCGCAGGAAGCGCTCGTCGAAGCCCTGCGCGCGCACGGCCTCGCGGTTGTCGAGGAAACGCAGGCGCCAGTCGTGCAGCGTGCGTGCGTACGACGGCCCGAAATCCTCCAGGTGGACCAGCGCGAGGTCGGTGCTGCGGGTCTTCGCAGCCAGCATCGCGGCGATCGACGGGATGAACGAGCCCGGGAAGATGTGGCGCTTGATGAAGTCCACCGCGCGCACCGCCTGCTCGTAGCGGTGGTCCTCGATGGTGATCGCCTGCACCAGTCCGAGTCCGTCCGGCTTCAGCAGGCGGCCGAGGGTGGCGAAATAGGTGTCGAGGTACTGCGGCCCGATCGCCTCGATCATCTCGATCGAGACCAGCTTGTCGTACTGCCCGGTGAGGTCGCGGTAGTCCGACAGCAGCACCGCCACCCGGTCCTGCAGCCCGGCGTCGGCCACGCGCTGAGTGGCCAGCGCATGTTGCTCGCGGGAGATCGTGGTGGTGGTGACCCGGCAGCCGCGGGTGCGCGCGGCGTGCACCGCGAAGCCGCCCCAGCCGGTGCCGATCTCCACCACGTGGTCGCCGGGGCCGAGCCGCAGCTTGTCGCAGATGCGATCGAGCTTGCGGGTCGACGCCGCTTCCAGGCTGTCGTCCTCGCCCGCGTAGATCGCCGACGAGTACATCAGGTCGTCGGACAGGAACAGGCGGAAGAACGGATTGCCGAGGTCGTAGTGGGCGGCGATGTTGCGGCGGGCGCCGTCGCGGGTGTTGCGGCGCAGGGCATGCCAGGTCTTCAGCGCCCAGCCGCCGAGCCGCGCCGGCCCGCCTTCCATGCCGTCGAGCAGGTCGCGGTTGCGCACCAGCAGGCGCACCAGTCCGACCAGGTCGCTGCACGTCCATTGGCCTTCCATGAAGGCTTCCGCGGCGCCCACGCTGCCGTTGCCGGCCAGCGCGCGGTAGAAACCGGCATCGTGGACCTGCAGGCGCAATGTCGGGCCGTGCCCGGGCTCGCCGAGGACGGTGGTGCCGAGCGCATCGACAAGGGCGATCTCACCGCCGCGCAGCGCATCGAGCTGGCGCAGCAGGCGCCCGCGCAGGAAGCGGTCGAGCGCATCGTAGGAATCGGCGTGGGTGGTGCGGACGACGCTGCTCATGCGGGCCTCTCGAGCTTGGCGGGATGGTCGTGGACGGGGGTGCGCTTCAGCCACAGGCGCAGGGCCTGCCAATGGATGCCGGCGACCACCTGCGCGGTCATCAGCGGGTACCGCCACAGCACGCGCGCCAGCTGCGGTCCGTCCAGCGGGCGGCGCTCGAGGGCGAGGTCGGCATCGAATTCGCGGCGATCGCCATCGCACACGTCCATGTGCACATGCAGGTCGTCGGCAGGCGCGGTGAAGGACCAGGCGTAGCGCCGCGCCATCGGCAGGAACGGCGAGACGTGGAAAGCCTTGTCGAAGTCCCAGTGCAGGGCGCGACCACGGCGCGAGGCGCTGGCCAGCGGCAGCACGTAGGCGTGGCGCTCCTTCCATGGGGTGTTGGTGATTTCGGCGACGATGCTGTGCAGCGCGCCTTGCGCGTCGTGGCAGTAGTAGAAGCTGACCGGATTGAAGCTGTAGCCGGCATAGCGCAGGTGGGTCAGCAGCCGGACCGGTCCGGTCGGGCGTTCGCCGACGGCGCGCTGGACGCGGTCGCGCACGGCCTCGGCCAGGGGTTGCGCAGGATCGCCGAGGAAGTCGCTGCGGCGGAATTCGGCGAGGTTCGGCCGATCCACCGACCACAACCAACGGTCGCGGAACACCGCGTCCACCTCTTCGAGGTCGAGGTAGAGCTGCGCCATGCGGTAGTCGAAGGCATGCACGCGCGGGGCGTGCCGGCGATGGCGCACGCGGCCCTCGTAGATCGCGCTGGCGATCGCCGTGCTCACGCGGCGGCCTCGAGGCGCTCTACGCCGGTCGATGCGCTACCGACACTGGTCCCTGGCCATGCCACCCCAAGCGCACGCGCCACCTCGACGCCGCTGCGGATGCCGTCCTCGTGGAAGCCCCAGCCCCAGTACGCGCCGGCGAACCAGGTGCGACGCACGCCCTGGATGCGCGCCTTGCGCGATTGCGCGGCGACCGATGCCGGGGTGTAGACCGGATGGTGGTAGTTGCGGCGGACCAGGATCGTCGCCGGATCGATGTCGTGGCTGCGGTTGAGGCTCACCACCAGCGGCGTGCGCATCGGCAGCCCCTGCAGCAGGTTCATGCAGTAGCTCACCGTGCACGCCTGCGCCGGGTCGGCCGGCAGGTAGGCGTTCCACGCCGCCCAAGCCTTGCGATGGCGCGGCAGCAGGCGGGCATCGGTGTGCAGGACGGTCTCGTTGGCCTGGTACGGGATCGCGCCGAGGATGTCGCGCTCGTCGGGATGCGCGTCGTCCAGCAGGGCCAGCGCCTGGTCGCTGTGGCAGGCCAGCACCACGTGGTCGAAGCGTTCGCTGCCGGCATCGCAGCGGACCAGGGCGCCGTGCGCGTCGCGGGTGATGCCGAGCACCGGCGTGCGCAGCCGCACGCGCACGTCCCAGCGCGCCGCCATCGCCTCGACGTAAGTCCGCGAACCCCCGCGCACCACCCGCCACGGCGGACGGCCGGTGAGCTGCAGCATGTGGTGGTTGGCCATGAACTGGACCAGGTACTTCGCCGGGAAGTCGAGGATGCCGGCGGCCGGCGACGACCACAGCGCGCTGGCCATCGGCACCAGGTGCTGGTCGCGGAACGCATCGCCGTAGCGGTGTTCGCGCAGGTAATCGCCGAGGGTCGGGCCGTGGCCCGCAAGGTCGCGCAGCGCAGGCGCTTCGCGATAGAACCGGGTGAGGTCGCGCAACATGCCCCAGAACCGCGGGGAGGCGAGGTTGCGACGCTGGCAGAACAGGGTGTCGAGGGTGGTCGCGTTGTATTCCAGCCCGCTGCCGGCGTCCTGCACCGAGAAGCTCATGGTGGTCTCCTGCGAGGCCACCCCGAGTTCGTCGAACAGCCGCGTCAACAGCGGGTAATGGATCGGGTTGTGGACGATGAAGCCGGTATCGACCCGCAGCGTCTGGCCGTCGACGTCGACGTCATGGGTGTCGGTATGCCCCCCGAGCCGGTCGTCGGCTTCGTAGAGCACGACATCGTGCCGGCGCGAGAGCAGCCAGGCCGCCGACAGCCCGCTGATGCCGCTGCCCACCACTGCGATGCGCATGTCAGCGCCCCGCCTTCGCCAGCACCCAGGCCGGCACCGGCTTGAGGTCCCGGACCAGCCCGAACAGCTGCAGCGTTCGCAGGCCGTACCAGGTCAGGTCGATTTCCCACCAGCGGAATCCCTGGCGTGCGCTGCCGGGGAAGAAATGGTGGTTGTTGTGCCAGCCTTCGCCGAAGGTCAGCAGCGCCAGCCACAGGTTGTTGCGGCTGTCGTCGCGGGTGTCGTAGCGGCGCCGCCCCCAGCGATGGGCCAGCGAATTGATCGTCACCGTGGCGTGGAACAGCACCACCGTGGACACGAAGAACCCCCACACCAGCAACTGCGGTCCATCGGTGCCGAGGCCGGGCGCCCAGCGTTCGAGCGCTTCGCCCGACGCGAACAGCAGGATCGCCAACGCCACCGGGACCGCGGTGTCGTAGCGGTCCAGCCACCGCAGCTCCGGGTAGCGCAGCAGGTCGCCGATCCGCGAGGTGTCGGTGCGGAAGCCGGCGCGGGTCAGGAACCAGCCCGCATGGCTGCGCCAGAAACCCTTGCGCGGCGTGTGCGGGTCCGCCGGGGTGTCGGCATGCACGTGGTGGTGGCGATGGTGCGCGGCCCACCACAGCGGGCCACGCTGCACCGAGGCCGCGCCGAGCAGGGCAAAAGCGAACTGCACCGCGCGCGAGGTGCGGAACGTGCGATGCGAGAAGTAGCGATGGTAGAAGCCGGTGATCGCGAACATCCGCGCCACGTACAGCCCGAGCGCCACCCACAGTGCGGTTGCGGACACCCCGACCCACAACACGCCGAGGCAAGCCAGGTGCATCGCGATGAAGGGCGCGGCGCGCAGCCAGTCGATCCGGTCGTCCTGCTGGCCGGGCGCATCGGCGGCGCTATCGGTATCGAACCAGCGACGCATGGCGGCCATCGGGCCGCCGGCATGGCGGGGGACTCGCGGTGCTTCCATTCGCGCCATGCGCAGGCTCCTGTGCTCGGAGGACGTTACGCAGCGCGGCGCGGATCGGATGCGACGGTGGGCGCTTCAAAACGTGCAGCGCCCGTCCAGCGGCAATCGCCCGATGCCGGCGAGGTCGCTGTTGCTGGCCAGCTGCGCGGACGGCTGGAAGGCGATGCGGACCTGGGGGTTGCGTCCGCGCGCATCGCGCACGTTGCCGGTGCCGTTGAACTCCAGCAGGCGACGGTCACCGCGCGCGTAGACCAGGGTGACTTCGGGCACCGCGAACCCGAACCAGGTATCGAGCTTCATCCGCAGGCGTTCCGCGGGGATGCCGTGCCAGTCGATGCTGCCGACGCGCCGCACCTGCACCGGGAAGAACTGCTTGCGACTGGGCACGAGGAACCGCAGCCGGACGTCGCGCCCGCGCAGCAGCTCCGCCCAATGCGTGCGCACCGCGGCATCGAAGCCGGCATCGATCACGCCGTCGGCAGGAACCGGAACGCGCCGGCTATCCTCCTTGCCGGACTGTCGGACATAGACCTGGCGCGCGTCGCCCGCGGCGCGTACACCTTCGCGATAGCCATCGCGCGCATCCTCGAAGGCGAAGTCCGGCCGCATCCCGCCGCCGGCCACGCGCTTGCGCGCGAATGGCTTGCCATCGGGACAGCGATACAGGACCCAGCGTTCCGGGGCCGCGCCGGGTTGCACCAGGTGTTCCTCGCGGTAGAGCAGGCGCTGGCTGCCGGCGGCGTAGACATCGGCCAGTTCGCGCCGGGCGTTCGCGTTGGCGTGGCTGGGGGCGATGCAGGCCGTGGCGAAGGCTACGGCGATGCAGCAGTGCGTCGGCATCCTTGTCATCCAGCGCTCCCGGTCGGTGTGCGTGGGAGGCCTTACGCGAGGGTGGCGGATGCGGATGCGGGAGTGCCGGGAGGCGTTCAGCCGCGGCTCGTTCAGACCCGGAACACCGGCTGCAGGGTGCGCGCCAGCCAGCCCGGGAAGCGCAACGGGCCATCGAGCGCAGCCACGCAGATGCAGGCGGTGCCGGAGGCGGTCACCGGCTGGTGCTGGGTGTCGGCATCGAGGTCGGCGATGTCGCCGGCCGAGAAATGGCCGAGCGCATCGTCGTAGGCGCCGCGCAGGATCTGGGTCAGTTCGCTGCCCTGGTGGCCGTGCGCCGGCATGCGCTTGCCGGGTGCGATGCGCAGCATCAGCAGGGTGCCACCGCTGGGGCCGCTGGTGCGGATGAAGTGCATGCCCGGTCCCATCCAGCGCCATTTCAGCGCGCGGTACGAACTGCCGAAGTACGGATGC
>JAFLEC010000148.1 GCA_017302095.1 Lysobacterales bacterium
TGCTGCCGCCATGACCTCCCCTGCACCCCAGACCCCGCTCGTCTTCGTCACCGGAGGCGTGGTGTCCTCGCTTGGCAAGGGCATCGCCGCCGCGTCCCTCGCCGCGATCCTCGAAGCGCGTGGCCTCAAGGTCACGATGATGAAGCTGGATCCGTACCTGAACGTGGACCCGGGCACCATGAGCCCGTTCCAGCACGGCGAGGTCTACGTCACCGACGACGGCGCCGAAACCGACCTCGACCTCGGCCATTACGAGCGCTTCGTCAACACCCGGCTGTCCGGCCTCAACTCGATCACCACCGGCAAGATCTACGAGGCGGTGATCCGCAAGGAACGCCGCGGCGACTACCTCGGCGGCACCGTGCAGGTGATCCCGCACGTCACCGACGAGATCAAGCGCTGCATCGATGCGGCCACCGCCGGCTACGACGTCGCCCTGGTCGAGATCGGCGGCACCGTCGGCGACATCGAGTCGCTGCCGTTCCTGGAGGCGATCCGCCAGGTGCGGATCGAGCGCGGGCCGGACAAAGCGATGTTCATGCACCTGACCCTGGTGCCCTACATCGCGGCGGCCGGGGAGTTGAAGACCAAGCCGACGCAGCACTCGGTGAAGGAGCTGCGCGGCATCGGCATCCAGCCGGACGTCCTGATGTGCCGCAGCGAGAAGCCGCTGCCCGACGGCGAGCGCCGCAAGATCGCGCTGTTCACCAACGTGCCCGAGAAGGCGGTGATCTCGGCGATCGACCTCGACAACATCCACAAGATCCCGCGCTGGCTGCACGGCCAGGGCCTGGACCAGCTGGTGGTCGACCAGCTGCGCCTGCACGGCAAGGCCGGCGAGGCCGACCTGTCCGAGTGGGACGCGGTGGTCGATGCCGCCGAGCACCCGATCGACGAGGTCACCATCGCGGTGGTCGGCAAGTACGTCGACCACAAGGACGCCTACAAGTCGGTCGGCGAGGCCCTGAAGCACGGCGGCATCCGCCAGCGCACCCGGGTCAACCTCGCCTGGCTCGAGGCCGAGGACGTCGAGCGCGAGGGCGCCGCGGCGTTGCTGGCCGGGGTGGACGGCATCCTGGTGCCGGGCGGGTTCGGCGACCGCGGCTTCGAGGGCAAGGTGATGACCGCGCGCTTCGCCCGCGAGACCGGCATGCCGTACTTCGGCATCTGCTACGGCATGCAGGCGGCGGTGGTCGACGTCGCCCGCAACGTCGCCGGGCTGGCCGGCGCCAACAGCACCGAGAACGACAAGGCCAGCGCGCACCCGGTGATCGGCCTGATCACCGAATGGCGCACCCAGAGCGGCGAGGTGGAGCGCCGCAGCGAGGACTCCGACCTCGGCGGCACCATGCGCCTGGGCCTGCAGGAGCAGCGGGTGAAGCCCGGCACGCTTTCGCACCGGCTGTACGGCCGCGACGTGGTCGGCGAGCGCCACCGCCACCGCTACGAATTCAACAACCGCTACCGCACCCAGTTGGAGGAGGCGGGCCTGGTGATCTCGGCGAAGTCGATGGACGACCTGCTGGTGGAGATGGTGGAACTGCCGCAGGCCGCGCACCCGTGGTTCCTCGCCTGCCAGGCCCATCCCGAGTTCCTGTCGACCCCGCGCCACGGGCATCCGCTGTTCGTCGGATTCATCCGTGCCGCGCGCGAGCGCAAGGCCGGCGGCAAGCTCCTGAAGGAGGCCAGCGCATGAAGCTGTGCGGCTTCGAGGTCGGCCTCGACCAACCGTTGTTCCTGATCGCCGGGCCCTGCGTGATCGAGTCCGAGCAGCTGCAGCTCGACGTCGCCGGCCAGCTCAAGGAGATCACCGGCGCGCTGGGCATCCACTTCATCTTCAAGTCGAGCTTCGACAAGGCCAACCGCACCTCCGGCGCCAGCTTCCGCGGGCCGGGCATGGAAGAGGGGCTGCGCGTGCTCTCCGAGGTCAAGCGCCAGCTCGGCGTGCCGGTGCTCACCGACGTCCACGAGTACACCCCGATGCAGGAAGTGGCCTCGGTGGTGGACGTGCTGCAGACCCCGGCGTTCCTGGTCCGCCAGACCGACTTCATCCGCAACGTGTGCAGCGCCGGCAAGCCGGTGAACATCAAGAAGGGCCAGTTCCTGTCGCCGTGGGACATGAAGCCGGTGGTGGAGAAGGCCAAGTCCACCGGCAACCAGCAGATCATGGTCTGCGAGCGCGGTGCCTCGTTCGGCTACAACAACCTCGTGTCCGACATGCGCAGCCTCGCGGTGATGCGCGACACCGGCTGCCCGGTGGTGTTCGATGCCACCCATTCGGTGCAGTTGCCGGGCGGGCAGGGCAGCAGCAGCGGCGGCCAGCGCGAGTTCGTGCCGGTGCTGGCGCGCGCCGCGGTCGCGGCCGGCGTCTCCGGCCTGTTCATGGAAACCCATCCGGATCCCGCCAACGCCCTGTCCGATGGCCCCAACGCGGTCCCGCTTGCGCGCATGCGCGCGTTGCTGGAGACCTTGCTGGAGCTGGATGCGGTGACCAAGCGCAACGGCTTCCTCGAAACTTCCTTCTGACCCACGACGCCCCCACGATGACCACGATCGCCTCCATCCACGCCCGCGAGATCCTCGACAGCCGCGGCAACCCCACCCTCGAAGCCGACGTCGTCCTCTCCGACGGCGCGTTCGGCCGGGCGATGGTGCCCTCGGGCGCGTCCACCGGCACCAAGGAGGCGGTGGAGCTGCGCGACGGCGACAAGACCCGCTACCTCGGCAAGGGCGTGCAGCAGGCGGTGGCCAACGTCAACGGCGCGATCGCCGGGATGCTGGCCGGCCACGACGCCGCCGACCAGCGCGGCCTCGACCAGCGCCTGATCGACCTCGACGGCACCGAGAACAAGGGCCGCCTCGGCGCCAACGCGCTGCTCGCGGTGTCGATGGCGAACGCGCACGCGATGGCGGCCTCGCGCCGGCAGCCGCTGTGGCAGTACCTCGCCTCGATCAGCCAGCATCCTGCCGGCTGGCGGCCGAGCCTGCCGGTGCCGATGATGAACATCATCAACGGCGGTGCGCACGCGGACAACAACGTCGACCTGCAGGAGTTCATGGTGCTGCCGGTGGGCGTGGGCAGCTTCGCCGAGGCGCTGCGCGCCGGCGCCGAGGTCTTCCATGCCCTGAAGTCGGTGCTCAAGGGCCGCGGCCTGTCCACCGCGGTCGGCGACGAGGGCGGCTTCGCGCCCGACCTGCGCAGCAACGAGGAAGCGCTGGAGACGATCCTCGAGGCGATCGGCAAGGCCGGCTACAAGGCCGGCGAGGACATCGTGCTGGGCCTCGACGTCGCCTCCAGCGAGTTCTTCGAGAACGGCAAGTACAACCTCACCGGCGAGGGCAAGCGGCTGGCGCCCGAGCAGTTCGTCGACTTCCTCGCCAACTGGTGCGACCAGTACCCGATCGTGACCATCGAGGACGGCATGGCCGAGCACGACTGGGCCGGCTGGAAGCAGCTCACCGACCGCCTGGGCAAGCGCGTGCAGCTGGTCGGCGACGACCTGTTCGTGACCAACCCGCGGATCTTCCGCGACGGCATCGCGCAGGGCGTCGCCAACGCGATCCTGATCAAGGTCAACCAGATCGGCACGCTCAGCGAGACGCTGGAGGCGATCGCGATGGCCGACGCCGCCGGTTACGCGGCGATCGTGTCGCATCGC
The DNA here is from genome assembly GCA_017302095.1 of Lysobacterales bacterium. Classification (GTDB taxonomy): domain Bacteria; phylum Pseudomonadota; class Gammaproteobacteria; order Xanthomonadales; family Xanthomonadaceae; genus Thermomonas. Next base: position 3,660 of record JAFLEC010000148.1, read on the forward strand.
TCGGGCGAGACCGAGGACACCACCATCGCCGACATCGCGGTGGCGACCACCGCGACCCAGATCAAGACCGGCTCGCTGTGCCGCAGCGACCGCGTGGCCAAGTACAACCAGCTGCTGCGCATCGAACAGCAGCTCGGTGCCGACGCCCGCTACGCCGGCCGCGATGCCTTCGTCTCCCTGCGCTGACGCGACCGCCCGCCGGTGAAGCCGATGCGCGTGCTGTTGCTGCTGCTGGTCGCGCTGCTGGCGTTGCTGCAGTACCGGTTCTGGCTGGGCAGCGGCGGCCAGCACGAGGTCGCCGCCCTGCGCGGGCAGGTGCTGCGCCAGCAGGCGGAGAACCAGCGCCTGCGGGAGCGCAACGCCGCGCTCGCCGCCGAGGTCGAGGACCTCAAGTCCGGCGAGGCCGCGGTGGAAGAGCGCGCGCGCAGCGAGCTGGGCATGGTCAAGCCGGGCGAGACCTTCTACCGGGTGATCGAGGACGGCAACGCCGCGCCCGCGCCGTCGGCGCAGGCCCCGGATCCGCCGCGATGACCTGGGCGCTGGTGCCGGCCGCGGGAAGCGGCCGTCGGTTCGGCGGCGAGGTGCCGAAGCAGTACCTGCACGCCGCGGGCAAGCCGCTGCTCGAGCACGCGCTGGATGCGTTGCTGTCGCATCCCGGTGTCGACGGCGCGGTCGTCTCGCTGGCCGCGGGCGATCCGCGCTGGCCGGGATGGACCACCCTGCATGGCAAGCCGGTGCTGGCCTGCATCGGTGGCGTCGAGCGCGCGGACTCGGTGCTGGCCGCGCTGCACGCACTGCCGGCCGACGTCGCCGCCGACGAATTGGTGCTGGTGCACGATGCCGCGCGCCCGAACCTGCACGCGGACGACATCACCCGCCTGATCGCGGCCGCCGCCGCGCATCCCGATGGCGCGATCCTCGCCGCGCCGGTGCGCGACACCCTCAAGCGCGCGGATGGAGAGGGCGGCATCGTCGCGACCGAACCGCGCGAGGCGCTGTGGCGTGCCTTCACCCCGCAGGCCTTCCGCCGCGACCTGCTGCGACGTGCGCTCGCGGATGCGCAGGCCGCCGGCATCGTCGCCACCGACGAGGCGATGGCGGTCGAACGCCTCGGCTGCCGCCCGCGCCTGGTCGAAGGCCGCGAGGACAACCTGAAAGTCACCACCCCGGCCGACCTAGCGCTGGCCGAGATCCTGCTCGCGAGGCGCACCCCATGAGCGACATCCGCATCGGCACCGGCTTCGACGTGCATGCGTTCGGCGATGGCGACCACGTGGTGCTCGGCGGCGTGCGCATTCCGCACGAGCGCGGCGTACTCGCGCACAGCGATGGCGACGTCGTCCTGCATGCGCTGTGCGACGCCATCCTCGGCGCGCTGGCGCTGGGCGACATCGGTCGCCACTTCCCGCCGTCGGACCCGCGCTGGAAGGATGCCGACAGCCGCGACTTCGTCCGTCATTGCGACGCCCTGGCGCGCGAACGCGGCTGGCGCGTCGGCAACTGCGACGTCACCGTGGTGTGCGAACGCCCGAAGGTCGGCCCGCATGCGCAGGCCATGCGCGAGGCGATCGCCGCCGACCTCGGCATCGCGCTCGACGCGGTGAGCGTGAAGGCCACGACCACCGAGGCGCTCGGCTTCACCGGCCGCGGCGAAGGCATCGCCGCGCAGGCCGCCTGCCTGCTCGTCCGCGATGCGTGACCAGCCACGCGCGCACGGCGCGCCGGTGCTTGCCGCGCGGATGCGGGCGACGCCGGATGACTTCTTCGTCGAGGAAATCGCGGGCTTCGAGGCGAGCGGGGCGGGCGAACACCTGCTGCTGACGGTCGAGAAACGCGGCATGAACACCTCGTTCGCGGCCAAGCGCATCGCCGCATGGGCCGGGGTGGAGGAATCGGCGATCGGGTATGCCGGCCTCAAGGACCGGCATGCGGTGACGCGCCAGCGCTTCAGCGTGTGGCTGCCGAAGAAGGTCGCGCCGGACATCGAGGCCCTGCAGTCCGCCGACCTGCGGGTGCTCGACCATGCCTGGCACGCGCGCAA
>JAFLEC010000149.1 GCA_017302095.1 Lysobacterales bacterium
GATCGCCAGGCCGGCCGCGCGCAACGCGGCCAGGTCCGGGAGATCGTCGCCCATGAACGCGACCGCATCCATGCCGATGCCCATCGCGGCGGCGATACGCTGCATGCAGGCGAGCTTGCTGCGCTCGTGGGTGTGGACGTGCGCGATCTTGAGTTCGCGGCCGCGCTGTTCGACCACCGGGCTGATCCGCGCGGTCACCAGCGCCAGTTCGATGCCGGCATGCCGGAGCAGGGTCAGGCCCATGCCGTCCTGCACGTGGAAGCTCTTGGCCTCGTGGCCGTCGGTGCCGTACAGCAGGCGACCGTCGGTGAGGGTGCCGTCGACGTCGAAGCCGACTAGGCGGATCCGGCGGGCGCGGTCGAGGAGGTCGGCGGGGTAGGCGGGCATCATCGCGGCGTCCATCAGACCACCCGCGCGCGCAACAGGTCGTGGATGTTGAGCGCGCCGACGACGCGGGCGTCGGCATCGACCACTAGCAGCGCGTTGATCTTGTGCGCCTCCATCAGCTGCGCGGCTTCCGCCGCGAGCGCATCGGCATCGATGGTCTTCGGCGCGCGGGTCATCACCGCGTCGATCCGGGTGGTGCGCAGGTCCACGCCGGCATCGTCCAGGCTGCGGCGCAGGTCGCCGTCGGTGTACAGGCCCAGCAGGCGCCCGTCGACATCCACCACCGCAGTCATGCCCAGCCGCTTGCGGCTCATTTCCACCAGCGCTTCGCTGATGGTCGCCGCGGGCCCGACCCGCGGCACGTCGTCGCCGGCATGCATCACGTCGGTGATGTGCAGCAGCAGGCGGCGGCCCAGCGCGCCGGCCGGGTGCGAGCGCGCGAAGTCGTCGGAGGTGAAGCCGCGGGCCTCGAGCAGGGCCACGGCCAGCGCATCGCCCATCGCCAGCGAGGCGGTGGTGCTGGAGGTGGGGGCGAGCGCCAGCGGGCAGGCTTCCGCCGGCACGCCGACATCGAGGTGGATGTCGGCCTCGCGGGCCAGGGTGGACCCCGCGCGGCCGGTCATCGCGATCACGAGGTTGCCCTGCCGCTTGATCGCCGGCAGCAGCAGGAGCAGTTCGTCGCTCTCGCCGGAATACGACAGCGCCAGCAGCACGTCGGCGTCGGTCAGCATGCCGAGGTCGCCATGCGCGGCTTCGCCGGGATGCATGTAGAAGGCCGGGGTGCCGGTCGAGGCCAGGGTCGCTGCGATCTTGCGCGCGACGTGCCCGGACTTGCCCATTCCGGTGCAGACCACCCGCCCGCGGCCCGCGAGGATCGCGCGGCAGGCTGCGCTGAAGGCGCCATCGACGCGGTCGGCCACGGCCGCCAGCGCCTCGCGCTCGGTCGCGAAGACCCGTCGCCCGCTGGCGGCGAAATCGAAGGCGTCCGTGCTGGCGGGCGGGGTTGGGGGCACGCGCATTTTCCCGGGGAGCGTTCCGTTAGACTTGTCCGTTCAGTTTACGCGAGCACGCCCACCCCGCCATGAACGCCGACACCATCCGCGACCTGATCGAATCCGGCCTGCCCGGCGCCCGCGCGCAGGTGCGCGGCGACGATGGCGTGCATTTCGAGGCGACGGTGGTCTGCGCCGGGTTCGCCGGCAAGCTGCCGCTGGCCCGCCACCGCATGGTCTACGCCACCCTCGGCGAGCGCATGGGCGGCGAGATCCATGCCCTGCAACTCCGCACCCTGACCCCGGACGAGGCCAACTGATGCAGAAGATCGTGGTCCAGGGCGGCCAGCGCCTCGAAGGCGAAGTCCGCATCTCCGGCGCCAAGAACGCGGTGCTGCCGATCCTGTGCGCGACCCTGCTGGCGGACGCGCCGGTGCGGATCACCAACGTGCCGCGGCTGCACGACGTGCTGACCACCGCCAAGCTGCTGGCCGGCCTCGGGGCAGGGGTGGAGCATGCGGGCGACGCGATGACCGTCGATCCGCGGAGCGTCAATAGCCACGTCGCGCCCTACGAGCTGGTCAAGACCATGCGCGCCTCGGTGCTGGTGCTCGGCCCCCTGCTGGCCAGGTTCGGCGATGCCGAGGTGTCGTTGCCGGGCGGTTGCGCGATCGGCTCGCGGCCGGTGGACCTGCACATCAAGGGGCTGCAGGCGCTGGGCGCCGAGATCGTGGTCGACCACGGCTTCATCAAGGCACGCAGCGACGGTCGCCTGAAGGGCGCGCGCCACGTGTTCGAACTTGTGAGCGTCGGCGCCACCGAGAACGTGATGATGGCGGCGGCGCTGGCCGAGGGCACCACCGTGCTCGAGAACGCGGCGATGGAGCCGGAGATCGTCGACCTCGCCGACTGCCTCAACGCGATGGGCGCGAAGGTGCGCGGGGCCGGTACCCATACCATCACGATCGAGGGCGTGGCTTCGCTTGGCGGCTGCGAGCACGCGGTGGTCGCGGACCGCATCGAGACCGGCACCTTCCTGGTCGCCGCGGCGATGACCGGCGGCCGGATCGTGGCCACCCACGCCCGTCCGGACACCCTCGACGTGGTGCTCGACAAGCTGCGCGAGGCCGGTGCGGAAGTCGCCACCGACGGCGACCGGATCAGCCTCGACATGCACGGCAAGCGGCCGCGGGCGGTGAACATCACCACCGCCCCGCACCCGGCCTTCCCGACCGACATGCAGGCGCAATTCATGGCGCTCGATTGCGTGGCGGACGGCGTGGGCGTGATCAACGAGACGATCTTCGAGAACCGTTTCATGCACGTGAACGAGCTGCTGCGGCTGGGGGCCGACATCCGCGTGGATGGGCACACCGCGGTGGTGCGCGGCGTCGCGCAGCTCAGCGGGGCGCCGGTGATGGCGACCGACCTCCGCGCCTCGGCCTCGCTGATCCTGGCCGGCTTGGTGGCGGACGGCGAGACGGTCATCGACCGCATCTACCACCTCGATCGCGGCTACGAGAACATCGAAGCGAAGCTCTCGGCGCTGGGCGCGCGCATCCGCCGCGTGGATTGAGGTTCCGGCGACGGCTGCGCGGGTACCTTGAGCGGCGCACCCGCACCGGCAACGCCCTAGCTGCACGAGAAAAAAAGCCCCGCGTTCGCGGGGCTTTTTTCATAGGGGCCGCGGGTGGCTCAGCGCACCGACTTGAGGACCAAGTCGAGCTCGTCCTTGCCGTCCTTCTTCTGCAGGATGCGGGCCGGCACCGGCAGGCCCTCGACCACCCACACGATCACCTGCTTGTTCTCGCTGGTACGGCTGACCTTGGTCGCCTCGCGCGGCTTGCCGCCGATGGTGACCGTGTCCTTGCCGAGCATCTGGTAGGCCTGCGCGCGCACCACGCCGTTGTCGACCATGCGGTACTTCAGCGGCTGGCCGGCGCCGACATCGCGCACGATCGCCAGGTTCAGCAGCATCGCGTCGAGGTCGCCTTCCTGCAGGCGCACCGGGCCCATGCGGTCGGCCTTCACGTCGCCGCTCCAGCGCGCCTCGCCCTTCGCCCAGTCGTAGGTCGCGTTCTTCTGCGATTTCTTGATGAGCATCTGGGTGGAATCGTTGCCGGACAGCGGACGCCAGGCGCCGCCACGATCCTCGAACACCGTACTCTGGCGGAGGGTCGCGACCGGGCTGTCGACGCTCAGCACGTAACTCCAGCGATCGCCGCCCGCCGAGGCCAGCGTCATCGTGGCGTCGGCGGAAATGCTGCCCATCACGCTGGCTTCGTAGTTCGCAGTGAACGGCTTGACCGCCCACGCCGGCGATGCGGCAAGGACGAGGGCGAGCAGGGTGGCGGGGCGGAACAGCTTCATTGCGTGGTCCCTCGATGGCGTGGGGCGCCATCCTTCAGGCGGGGGCGAACCTTAGCCGCCGCGGCGTAAATAGGGGCTGACCATCCAGGCAGGCCTGCCCATCGCATTCAGAAATGCGGCCGGCTGCGGCCCATTGCAAGACCGCCACCAGCAGCGGGTGCTCGAGGGCCAGCACGCGGGTCGCGAGGCGTTCAGGCGTGTCCCCGGGTTCGATCGGGATCGCCGCCTGCGCCAGCACCGCGCCGGCATCCAGCTCCGGGCTCACGAAGTGGACGCTGGCGCCGTGTTCGGCGTCGCCTTCGGACAACACGCGGGCGTGGGTCTGCAGGCCACGATGGCGCGGCAGCAGCGAGGGGTGGATGTTCAGCAGCCGGCCGCGGAAGCGCTGCACGAAGGCGTCCCCGAGGATCCGCATGTAACCGGCGCAGACGACCCAGTCGGGGGTGCAGGCTGCGACGGCGTCGGCAAGGGCGGCATCGAAGGCCGCGCGATCCGCGAACGCCTTCGGATCGCGTGCCCAGCGCCCGGCCTCCGGCACGCGCTGCAGTGCCGCGGCCGCGGGCTTGTCGGAGAACACGCCGACCACCTCGGCATCGAGCTGGCCGCCGGCGATCGCGTCGAGGATCGCCTGCAGGTTGCTGCCCCGGCCCGAGGCCAGCACGGCGAGGCGGATGGTCACCGGCGGGGCTCAGCCGATGCGCAGCCGTTCGCCGTCGCCGCCGGGGGTGACCTGGCCGATCCGCCAGTGCGCCAGCCCGAGGCGGTCGAGGTCGGCCTCGATCGCGGCGACGTCGGCGGGGTCGGCCATCAGCACGTAGCCGATCCCGCAGTTGAACGTGCGCCACATCTCGTGGGCGGCGACGTTGCCCTCGCGCTGCAGCCACTCGAACACCGCCGGCCGCGGCCAGCTGGAGGTGTCGATGTCGAGGCCGAGCGGAGCCGGGACCACGCGGATGATCTTCTCGACCAGCGCGCCGCCGGTGACGTGGGCCATCGCGTGGATGTCGTGGCGGGCCAGCAGCTCCAGCACCGGCTTGACGTAGATGCGGGTGGGCGCCATCAGCGCGTCGGCCAGGGTGGTGCCGCCGAGGTCGAGGTCCAGTGGGCTGCCGGCGCGCTCGAGGATCTTGCGGATCAGCGAATAGCCGTTGGAATGCGGACCACTGGACGCGATGCCGAGCAGCACGTCGCCCGCACGCAGCTTGCTGGAATCCACCAGCTTGGATTTCTCGACCGCACCCACGGTGAAGCCGGCGAGGTCGTACTCGCCCGGCGGGTACATGTCCGGCATTTCCGCGGTCTCGCCGCCGATCAGCGCGCAGCCGGCGAGTTCGCAGCCCTTGGCGATGCCGGCGACCACGTCGACGGTGGTCTCGACGTCGAGCTTGCCGGTGGCGAAGTAGTCGAGGAAGAACAGCGGCTCGGCGCCCTGGACCAGCACGTCGTTCACGCACATCGCCACCAGGTCCTGGCCGATGGTGTCATGGCGGTTCAGCTGCTTGGCGAGGATCAGCTTGGTGCCGACGCCGTCAGTGCCGGACACCAGCACCGGCTCCCGGTAGCGGCCGGCGAGGTCGAACAGGCCGCCGAACAGGCCCACGCCGCCCAGCACCTCGGGGCGCAGCGTGCGGCGGACCAGCGGCTTGATGCGCTCGACCACCTCGTTGCCGGCATCGATGTCGACGCCGGCATCGCGGTAGGTCATCCCGGCGGCTGCGGGGGTCGGGGTCTGGGTCACGGCGAGCCTCGGGGCGGCGGCGCGGTCGCGCCTGCGGGGAGCGCCATTTTAGCGCGGGGTGCGCTTTCACGTGGACGTCCCCGGCCCGCTGCGGCACCATTCCTTCGCAGCCGGAGACGGCGACCGGCAAGGACAGGCCATGCAAGCACAGGCGATGCACGTTGTTCGACGCGGAGGGTGGTGGGCGCTGGCGACCGCGCTGCTGCTGTTCGC
>JAFLEC010000015.1 GCA_017302095.1 Lysobacterales bacterium
CTCCACCGCGCGCAGGACGATGCCGAGGTCGTCCTTGTGCGCGCCCGGCGAGCCTGCGTAGCACAGGCGCAGCGTGCGCTCGGGCACCCAGTCGCCGGCATCGATGGCGCTGGTCGTCGGCGGCACGATGGCCACCGGCAGCGCGCGCGCGCGGTAGTAGTCGGCCAGGTAGCGACTGATCGCGATGACGCCGTCGGTCTTCGGGATGAGTCGGCGCATCGCCCATTCGATGTTCCATTGATAGGGCGAGGTCAGGTAGCCCGATCGCCGCTCGGGCTCGTACCACTCGACCGCGTCGAACAGCAGCGGGATGCGTCGGCGGCGGCACCACGGCAGCAGGCGCTGCAGGTAGGGCGTGTAACCGCTGTAGAGGACCACCGCAGCCGGAGGCGTGGGGCGCGACGCCAACCAGGCCACCGTGCGCGCGCCCATCCACGCATAGCGGAACCGGCGCAGCGGGCGCGGCCAGTGCTCGGCCATGCGTTCCGGCAGCAGGCAGTACGAAATTCCGGGGCCTTGCGGCATCAGGGTATCGGCGGCGTCCTCCGAATCTCCGGCACCACTGGCCACCACCACGTCGAAGCCGGCCAGCGAGAAGCTCTCGGCCATGCCGCGCACGCGACGTGCCGCCGCACCGCCGTCCGGATACGGGAACGGACCGACGTAGGCGATCCAGGGACGCGAATCCTCCCGCATCAGCGCCCCAGTCGCGTCGCCAGGGCCGGCCAGAGCGCCAACGCCTCGCGCGCCAGGCGACCGCGCAGGGATCCCGAATAGGTCCGATGGAACGCCCGCTGGATTGCCGGATCGAGGGCCACCTGTTGCAAGCTGTAGTCGGATTCCGCGATGCGTTCGTTGATCGGCGCCCCGCTGCCGCAATGCACGCCGCTGCCGTCGTAGCCGGTGTTGCCGACCCGGTTCACCACGGGATAGACCGTGCCCAGTCCACGCAGGAACAGCGACAGCCCGAACCGGACCGACCACGAGTCGATCTTCCCCGCCATTTGCCTGCGCAAGCGGTCGTAGCGATCGTTGCCCTCGCGGTTGAATGCCCGGCGCATCGCCCAATTGCGGTCAAGGCGCTGTTTTCCGGATGCCGACCAGTCCACGCCCTCCCATACCCGCTTCCATGTCCCCCAGCCCTGGCTGGCATTGCGCATCGCCAGGAAGACATCGCCCTCGAATCCGGGAGGCATCGCCTGCAGCGGGCAGAACCCGCTGACGGCGCCCACCGCCGGGTCGTCGGCATAGAAGTCGAGGCAATCGTTCATGAAGGCGAGGAAGTCTTCCGACACCAGCAAGTCGTCCTCGAGCACGATCGCGCGGCCATCGCGTTCGATCACCCGACCGACACCCCCGATGATCGAATTGGCGAGCCCGAGGTTGCGCTCCGCCGCATGCACCTCGAAGGCGCCGAACCGCCCTGCCCCGGCCTCGGCCTCCAGCACCCGCCGTACCTCGGACACCGCGGCGGCGGCCTCGGGCTTGCGCGGTCCGTCCGCGAACACGACCACCCGGACATCCGCCGCAAGGCGGCATCCCGCCAGCGCGTCCAGGGTGCGTTGCAGGTGGACCGGGCGGTTGTAGGCGAATACCACCACTGGCGCGAGGGTGCGGCTCATGCGCCCACCTCGCGGCCCAGGATCGCGCGATACGCCGCCAGCAGGTCCTGCAGGTTGCGTTCCGGATCGTGGGCTTGCACCGCCCGCGCATGCGCGGCGTCGCCGAGGCGTCCGGCCAGCGCATCCGAAGCGAAGATGCGCTGCAGCCGCCACGCCAGGCCCACCGGGTCCCCGGCACGGAAGAACAGCGCCTCCTCCTCGTCGCGCGCCATGCCGGGCGCACCACCGGCGTGGCTGCTCACGCAGGGCATGCCCAGGAGCATCGCTTCGCCGAGGGTATTGGGACTGTTCTCGATCAGCGACGCCATCGCGTACGCATGGCACCCGGCCATGCGCGCGGCCATCGCCTCGGCCTCCAGCGGCCCGGTGAATTCCACCGCAGCCTGCAACCCGAGTTGCGCGATACGGTCGAGCAGGTAGGCCTGGTAGCCAAGGACCCGTCGCAGGCCACCACCGGTGCCGGGTCGCGGCCCGGCGATCACCAGCCGCGCGGATGGGAACTGCCGGCGCAAAAGCACCAGCGCATCCAGCACCACGTGCACGCCCTTGAGCGCGACCGCCGAATTGCCGAGGAAGATCGCGTGGCGCTCGCAGTCCGCGACCGCCCAGCGCCGGGCCCGGAACGCGGGGCGCAGCGTGCGTGCGCAGTGGTGGTACTGCGCACCCGGGTTGAGCGCCCACGCCTGCGCGCGGTCCCAGGGCGTGCGACCCATGATGTGGCTGGCCAGGGCGATGGTCTCGCGCTCGCCGCGCAGGCGCGGCATGAACCGCAGGCGCTTGTTCGCCAACAGGCCGGCCATCGCCACCACCTGTCGCCAACGGCCCGCCGCCAGCATCGGAGCGAACGCCAGTCCGCCGAGGTAATGCGGTTCGATGCCGTTGATGACGCCCTGCAGGCTGAGCAGTCGCGGACCTTGCCAGGCCTGCAGCAGGCGGCGCGTGTAGGCCATCTCCGAGCCTTCGGCATGCAGCAGGTCGGGCTTGGCATCGGCCAGCAGGCGGGCGCAGTCGCCGGCCCGCGCATCCAGGCCGCCGCGCCCGGATTCGGGCAATGCGTAGTAGCGGATGCCGTCAACCTCGGCGGTCCGCAAGTCCGGAACCGGCGCGCGCATCGCCACCGACAGCTGCACGCCCGGCACCTGCGCCAGGCGCTGGGTCATGGTCGACAACCAGCCGCCGAACGGCGTCTTCGCCAGGCCCAGCGCCTCGCTTGCGGCGGGCAGCGGGACGTTCACCGCCCACAGGATGCGGAGGGGCGCGCTCACCCTGTGCTCCCGGGCACACGCGCCGCGCAGACGTGGATGTTGGCCGGGAGCATCATTGCGCGCGCCCTGCCCCAGCCGAAGCCTCGGCCATGCGCAAATGCGCGGCGGCGAAACGGGCGCCGGCGACGTTCAGGTGATGTCCGTCGCGAAACAGCGGGTTCCCGGAGTATTGATAGGCGCAAGCTCCAGCACGGTCGCAAAACCATGGACTTGGATCGACGACGATGATCTCGGGATGGGCCGCCTTCAAAGGCCCGATCGTCGCCCAGAAGTTGCGGGTCGCCGACGTGTACACGTCCCGCCCGATCGGGGCTGGCTCGGGCGTCTTCATCGAGGCCGCATACGCGAGCTTGAATGGCAATTGGTCGGGAGCGAACGGGGTTGGACCAACAAGGACAACACGAGGAATTCGCGCAGTCACCTGCTGAATCGTCCGCTGGAGCGCCTTGGGAAACACCTCGTGATTTCCTGTCTGGCCCGCTTCATCCCGAAGTTCGTAAGCGTATTCCTCATTTGAGTAGGACGGCCAAGCCGCGATCAGGAAAACACCTTGGATGCGGTTGCGCCGGATCCACGCCATCACCTCATTGTTGTGGGAGTGGCAGTTCAGCTTCCGCGGATTGTGAACGCCCATCAGTGGCGCGCAGGCGGAGTTGACCGCCAGCACGCCACGGATTCCGCGTGACTTGAACAAGCCATCCAGGCCCGGCGCCCAAGCCAGCGCATGGCTGTCGCCCCAGACCAGGGCCACCGTGCCCGCATCGGCTGCACCGATGGTGCAGGCGCGGTTCGCCAGGTCCGGCAATACCCCATCGCAGCGCCGGTACGGGATCTCCGGCGTGCGCAGGGCATCGAGTGCGGCGACTTCCGGTCCCACCCGCGATGGTGCACCACCCGCTGCCAGCAACCCGCCGCCGGCCATCGCCAGGATCGCGGCCGCCAGGCCCGACGCCAGGAAGACGCGGCGGGGAGCGGCGGAACCACTCGGCCCCCGGCGCCGAAACGGCGTTTCGATCCAGCGATGACTCAGCGCGGCCAGCAGCAACGAGGCGCCCAGCAACACCAGCGCGACACCTATGCCCGGCGGCTCCATGCCGTCGCGGTAGCGCGCCAGCACCAGCAAGGGCCAGTGCCACAGGTAGAGCGAGTACGAGACCAGGCCAACCCAGACCAGCGGTCGCCATCCCATTAGGGCATGCACGCGCGAACCGCCCGTGCCGCCGATGTGCAGCAACACTGCCGTCGCGAGCACCGGGATCGTCGCGCGCCATCCGGGGAACTCCGCATCCGCCCGCATCCACGCAACCGTCGCGAGCAGCATCGCCAAGGCCAGCGCGGCCGCAAGCTCGCGGGCGCCACGATTCCGGATCGCGGGTACGGCGCGCACCGCGAGCAAGGCGCCCGCGAGCAGCTCCCACGCGCGGAACGGGGACAGGAAGAACACCGCCTTCGGCTTCACCCACTGCCCGGCCACGCAGGCCGCGAGCGACAGCACGGTCGCCGCCGCCAGCACGGGAACCAGCGCGCGCGGGCGCCAGCGCGCGACCACCAGCAGCAGCAAGGGCAGGCCCAGGTAGAACTGCTCCTCCACCCCCAGGCTCCAGGTATGCAGCAGCAGGTTGAAGTCCGCGCTCTCGTCGAAGTAGCCGCCCTGGGTCGCGAACAGCAGGTTCGACGCGAACAGCACGGTGGCCAGCGTCGCCTGCCCCAGCCGCGCCAGGTCGCTGGGCAGCAACAGGAACCAGCCCGCCGCCAGGACCACGCCAAGCATCGCGAACAGTGCGGGGAAGATCCTGCGCGCGCGCCGTTCGTAGAAGCGCGCGAGGGTGAAGCGCCCGGCGGCGATCTCCGCCTGCACGATGCCCGTGATCAGGTAGCCCGAGATCACGAAGAAGACGTCCACGCCGACGAACCCGCCCCGCAACCCACCCAACCCGAAGTGGTAGAGGACCACCGAAAGCACGGCGATCGCGCGCAGTCCATCGATGTCGGGGCGGTATGGCGTCGAGGTCATCGGCCACCTTCGATCCGGTCCGCGGGGGGCTCGCCGGGCACGCCACGCCTCATGGCGACACGCCCGCCAGGCGCCGGAACTCCGCGTAGTCTCGGATGTAGTCGCCGGCGTCGTAGGCATGCGAGGCGAACACCAGCAATACCGCATCCGGCGAGTAGTCGAACTGGCCGCCCCAGGTCATCGGCGGCATGTAGAACCCCAGGTTCGGGCGGTCCAGCACGTACTCCCGGCGCTCGCGGCCGTCGTCGCCGACCACCGACATCCGCCCGCGCACGCACACGAGGAACTGGTGGCAGTCCCGGTGCGCGTGCTCGCCGCGAACCTCGACCAGCGGGACCTGGTACACGATGAAGTAGCGCTTCGCATCGAACGGGACGTGACGCCCGAACTCGCCCACGGTGAGGTTGCCGCGCGCGTCGATGACGTTCGGCAACTCCACCAGCCCGAACGCACGCATTCCCCGGTTGTCCTCATCCACGGCTACCGCCTCCCGTCGTCCAGTGGGCATCCCGTGCCTGTGCAGCCGGCCACGCGGATGCGGTGCGTGCTCCGGCGGATGGCGGGGCGCTGGGGCGTCGCCGGTCCAGGGGCACCCCCATGACCGCCAACGCACCCCGCGAGAACACGAACAACAGCAGGCCCCAGGCCATGAAGATGGTGTCCAGGAAGGGGAAGCCGAGCCCCACCACCAGGAATGCCAGGGCCAGGCCGACCGGCACCCGGCGGTCGCGCAACGCGCGCCAGGGCAAGTACGCCAGCAGGCCGAGGAACAGCCCGCCCAGCAGGACCCCGTACTGCGCGAAGCGGTCCAGGATCGCGGAATGCTTGCCGACCGGATCGAAGGCCAGGGTGCCGCCAACCGGGTGCTCCATCGTCAGCTGCAGGCTGCGCCCGTAGCGTTCGGTTCGACCTTCGACCGTCCCCGTGCCCTCGCCCCTCGCGAGCGAGCTGCGGACGTCGCGGACCTTCGAGGCATATTCGGTCCCCGTCGCGACATCCTGCAACCGTTCCAGCGCGGGCTGCACCAGGCTGGTGCCGGCCAGCACCAGCAACGCCGACAGGCAGACCGACATCGCCAGCGGCAAGGGCCGGCGCGAGCGTGCCAGCAGCACCAGCGCCAACGCGGAGCCGGCCAGTACCAAGGCGATCGAATAGCCCGCTCGCATCACCAGCAGGCTGCCGACCAGCGCGTTCAACGCCAGCAAGGCCTTCCCTGCGCGCCACCACCCGCCACGACCGATGCCGCTGGCGCGCGCACGCAACACCATCTGGTACAGGAACGGCAGGCTGAGCAGGACCGCGTACACGAAGCCGTAGCCGCCGATGCCCCGCTCGGACAACTCGCGCGCTTCCGCCGAAGAGCGGGAAATCGTCCTCGCAACGTCCTGGCTGATGGTCTCGATGCCGCGCAGGGTGGCCAACGACCACACCGGCAGGACCAGCAGCACCAGCCAGAAGTAGAACCGCGCATCGTCATCGCGGCCCCGCGCGAGGCTCTCACCGACCAACAGGAAGAACAGCATGATCCAGACTTGGAAGTGGTAGGTGATGCCGGCGCTGTCCGAGACCGCCCACTCCACGCCCGCCGTGTAGAACACGAAGCCGAACGCGCCGAGCACGGGCCAGCTGGGCCGGAGCAGGACGCTGCGCGAGGCCCGCAACTCGAGCAGGAGCCACAGTCCGGTGGCCAGGATCGCGGCGACGCGCCACTGCTGTCCGTAGGCCAACGGCGGGGACAGCACCCAGACGACGAGATATCCCACGCTGGCGCGACGCAGCAGGCGCGCCAGCGGCCAGCGCCAGAACCTCAGGTCCACCCGAAGCCCCGCGGCTCGGGGATGCCGCGATGGCGGCGAGGCAAACCGCGCCAGCTCACAGCCGCCCGTCCACCGCATCCCGCGGCAACAGGCACTTCACGTCGTACACCACCGACAACGGCTTGCCGAAGTCGCGCACGCCCTGGCCGCCCAATGCCCGGAACTGGTCGTGGCCGACCGCAAGCACGACGGCGTCGTACGCGCCCGGCGCAGGCGCGTCGATCGTCGCGAGGCCGTACTCGTGCGCGGCCTCGGCGGGATCCACCCAGGGATCGTGCACGTCCACGCGGCAGCTGTACCCGCGCAGCGTCTCGATGATGTCCACCACGCGGGTGTTGCGCAGGTCCGGGCAGTTTTCCTTGAACGCCAGCCCCAGCAGCAGCACGCGCGCGCCGACCGGGTTGATGCCCTTGCGCACCATCAGCTTCAGGACCTGGTCGGCGACGTAGCCGCCCATGCCGTCGTTGGTGCGGCGGCCGGCCAGGATCACCTGCGGATGGTGGCCGACCTCCTGCGCCTTGTGGGTCAGGTAGTACGGATCGACGCTGATGCAGTGGCCCCCGACCAGGCCGGGCCGGAACGGCAGGAAGTTCCACTTGGTGCCTGCCGCTTCCAGCACGTCCAGCGTATCGATGCCCAGCTTGTTGAACAGGATCGCGAGGTCGTTGACCAGCGCGATGTTGAGGTCGCGCTGGGTGTTCTCGATGACCTTGGCGGCCTCCGCGACCTTGATGCTCGGTGCCTTGTGGGTGCCCGCGGTGATGATGCTGGCGTAGAGGGCGTCGACGAAATCGGCGGTCTCCGGGGTGGAGCCGGAGGTGACCTTGAGGATGTTGGTGACGCGGTGGGCCTTGTCGCCGGGGTTGATGCGCTCGGGGCTGTAGCCGATGGCGAAGAGGCCCCTCTCCCGGCGCTGCGCGCCACCGCGCCCCGGCCCGACGGCCTGCATGCCGTCGGTCGCTTGCGGGCTCGCGGCGTTGCCGCTCGAAAGCCCCGCTCGCCTCGCAAGGGGCGAGGGAGGATCGGAGGCTTCGAAGGTGAGGCCGGAGGCGCGTTCGAGGATGGGGACGCACACTTCCTCGGTGCACCCCGGGTACACGGTGGATTCGTAGATGACGGTGTCGCCCGGCTTGAGCACGCTGCCGATCGCCTCGCTCGCCTTCACCAGCGGCGTGAGGTCGGGCCGCTTGGCGGCGTCGATCGGGGTCGGCACGGTGACGATGAAGACATTGCAGCCCGCGATGTCGGCCAGCTGGTCGGTGTAAGTGAGTCTGGCGGCCTCGGCCAGCAGTTCGGGCTCGACTTCGAGGGTGCTGTCCTTGCCCAGGCGCAGCTCGGCCACGCGCGCGGCGTGGATGTCGTAGCCGATGGTGTGGTGCCGCTTGCCGAACTCCACCGCCAGCGGCAGGCCGACGTAGCCCAAACCGACGATGGCGATGCGCGCCGCTTGCAGACGTTCCCTCATGACTTCCCGCCGGTCCGATGCCAAATGCAGCGCAGCATTATGCCGGCCGGGCACGCCCTTCGGGGTGCCTCGCCAGCCGTTGCGGCGCTTGCATGCGTCGTGCCTGCAGATCGGCCAGGGCACCCAGCATCGCGCCTGCCAAGGCGGCGGTGGTCGCCATCAGGGCGAGGGTGCGCAGCGGGTAGTCCGCCCAGGAGTGCGCCAGCACCGCGACGATCGCCACCAGGCAGGAACCGGCGAGCAAGGCATCCCCGTCGCGACCGCGGGCACGCACCACCCGCCAGGCGGCCGCGCCCAGGACGGCAACGGCGACCGCCAACGCGAGCATCCCCGCCCAACCGGCCTCGAGCCACCATTGCGCATATTCGTTGTGGGCGTGGTTGACGTATGCATCCAGCCACAAGCGGCGCGGCGCGCCCTGTTCGAAGACCTGGACGAAGCTGCCGATTCCGCTGCCGAGCGGCGCCTGTGCATTGCCGAGGGTCCACGTGGTGCCGGCGATGATGTCGCGCAACTCATGGACCCGGTCCACCTCGAGCCAGCCCGAGGCGGCACGGATGCCGACGATGGCGAGGATGCCGGCGGCGGCGGTGCCCACGAGCAAGCGGGGCGATCGCAAGCCGCGTGCACCAAGCCCGCCACAGGCGATCCATGTCGCCGCCAGCGCCGGAAGCGCGAGTGCGATGCCCGCGCGCGAGGTCGTCAGCGGCAACAGGAGCAGGCAGCTCGCCGCGAACCCCGCGTACCAGAGCCACGCGCCCGGCCGGCCGCGCCCGGCGAGGTCGCGCCTGCGCGCGTGGATCGCCTGCCCCAGCGCCAGCACCATGCCGATCACCAGCGCGGTGGCGTGGTGGTTGGTATTGGCGAACAGGCCGCCAAAACGGGGATCGAAGCCGTGGTAAAGGCGCCACGGGCTGTCCAGTGGCAACCCGGCCTGGAAGAACGCGAAGGCGACGTTGAAGCCGACCAGCAGGAGGATCCACTTCACCAGCCAGCGGCGGTGCATGGAATCCAGCGCGATCGCGGAAAGGAAGACCGCGACCGCGGGCAACAGCGCCCACAAGCCGCGCTCGGTGGCCGCAGGTACCAGCGACCAGCGCAGTCGCGGATCGTCCACGCCGGCGAACGCCAAGTCGCCGAGCAGTTGCCGGCGCCAAGCGATGGCGGAGGATCCGTCGGGCCACGGCAGCAATTGCAACGCGGGGACCAAGGCCACCAACGCCAAGGCCAGCAGTCCGGCCCACTGCAGGCGATCGCGCACGCCCTGCCCCGCGAGCACCCACGCGGCAAGCGCGATGACCGGCAGCGACAAGAGCTCGAGGATCTCGTCGGCGGAGGTACTGTCACGGGTGACGCCACCGCCCAGCCACAAGACCAGCAGCAGGGCCATCACGGCGAGGGCCAGGAGGCGGTTCAGCGGGACGTTGGCCATCGCCTGTCCGCCCATCGGCTACTGGAAGCAAACGGGGCGAGTCTTGCGACCCGCCCCGTAGGAATGCGTGGCACCTGTAGGTGTCCCGGGGAGGCGCTCAGCGCGCGCCGGTACTCACCGGGTCCGAATCCTCGTCGGTTCCGAGCATCGCCCCGCCAATCAAGGCAGCACCCGCCACCGTACCGGCCACGATGCCCTTGTTGCCGGACATCCATGCTGCGACCGGCTTGCAGGTCGCGTCGATGATGTAAACGTTCGGATCGACGTAGTCGCGGATGCACTTGTCCACCACGCGCCCTTCGTCGTCCAGCTCGTAGTAGACGACCTTCGCCTTCGGCTTGTCGCCGCTGAGCATCATGTGCTCGCCGACCACCATCTGCTTGCCGATGCTCGCAGTCTGGTATTCGCCACCGTTGCTGGTCATGACGCTGCCGGCCTTTTCCTCCAGCACGATCTTGTCCCAGTCGCTCTTGCCCTGGTCCTGTTGGGCATGCGCGAAGCTGGACATCGCCAGCAACGCGAGGGCCATCCATGCCGCCGATTGGTTCACGATGGTTCGCATCAGAGTGGGGCCGCGCTTTTTGGGACAATCGTCACGAAGGGTAGCAAGGGGCATGTGGTCCTGCAACATCGGCGCCCCCGCTTCGTTCATCTAGCGATCGATGCGCATGTCATCGACCCAGAGTTCGCCGCCGACCGCCTGCGCCGCGCCTTCGGGCGTCGGGTTGACCAGTCGCAGCCACTGTCCCGGACAACCGCTCGCCGGGATGTCGAAGGACAGGGCCTCGGTCCGCCACCCGAAGCTGCCGTCCACGGGCTCGCTGCGCGCGATCACGTTGACCGGGCCATCGCAGGCGATCTGCCATTGCAGCCCAGACTCGCTGTGGAGTGCCTGCGCACGCATGCGCATGTGCAGCCGGTAGCTTCCCGGCGCAAGCAACAAGGGGTGTTCGAGGCCGCTGGCACCCACCCGTCGCCCCAGGAACCGCAGGTACGCGACGGGCCCTTCGCTCCCGGCCACCGGCTCGAACGCGATGAGAACGCCGGCCACGCGGGTCACGCGCCAATCGAAGCCCCCGGCGGGCTCGCCCGAAAAGTCGCCGTTGTAGAGCAACGGCAAGCGCTCGTGGTCGCCGGACAGCATGCCTGCCCAGCGCGCGTAGGCCTCGCCCCAGCGCTTGCGCGCGATCAATCCGTCGAGCCAACGCGCCCGCTCCGCGGAAGACAAGCCCCCGCCGTGCAGGAGGGCCCCCAGCACCATGCCGGCGGCGACAGGGTCGCCCGCCGTCGGATCCTGCAGCGCCGCCAGCATGCCTTCCCGCCAGGGTGGTTGCTGGCGCAGCACCTCCGCCAACGCCAGCGCGAAGGCGCGGTCGGAGGCAAGCTTCACGAGCACCGGCTCGAGCGTGGTGGCACGCGCGGGCGCGATCCTCAGGATGCGATCCACGTGCCCGAGCGCGGCCGCATGGTCGCCGCGCTCGAGGTAGCGCTGGGCGAGCCAGGCATGCGCACGGATGTCGCGCGGCGCGCGCGCGGCGGCGATCGCCTGCAGGCGCAGGGCCCGGCCCGCGTCGCCGCGTGCCTCTGCCGCTTCCGCCAATACCCCGAAAGCACGCCCCTGCAGCGGCTCCAGCGCCAACAAGCGACGGGCGGCAGCCTCCGCCCCATCGAGGTCCCCTTGCTGCAATCTGGATTCGGCCAACGCCAGGAGCGCCTGCGGGTCCGCTTGCCGCCACGCCAGGGCGCGCCCCGGTTGCTGCATCGCCTCGCGTTCCGCCACCAGCATGCCCACCACGCGCCATCCCGCGAACGACAGCATCGCCACGCCGGCGATCGCGACCAATGCGCGCAACGGACGCATCAACGCGAATGCTCCAGGCTCAGCCCGACCACCAACCACTGGCCTTCACGCCACACCAGGTCCGCGCTGACCGTTGCTGCATCGCCGTGCGTGCCCGCATCCACCAGGCGGGCCGTCATCACCGCCATGCCCTCGCCGATCCGCCACTCGGGATCGCCGGGGCGCAGCCTTGCGCCCATGTCGGGCAGCTCGCCGCGGAGCTGGTCCGCGCTGGACTGGACGGCGGGGCTGTTCCAGATCGGCGGTGACGCCCGGCGCCGGTCGGCCATGTAGCGCAGCAATTGCTGCCCGGTGCGCCTCGCGGAGTCGATCTGCGCGGGCGAAGGCAGCGGACGCGCCGCGGGCGGCTCGAATGCAGCGACAGTCGACCGTATCGCCGCTGGCGGCGATCCCCTCTCGCCCAGCCCCCCTGCGGCCACCCTGGCGCTGAGAGGCGTTCTGGCGTCGTCGCCCGATGCCGCGGTTGCCAGGGAAGCGCGCTGCGAGACGCCGGAAGCGGCGGCGACATCGGCGGCCACCACCGGCGTCGCCGTGGTGCCGCGGTAGGCAAGTGTGGATGATGCCGGCACCTTCGCCGCTTCCCGAGGTTGCCGCGCGGGGATCCCGGCGCGGCGTCCCGCATCGACGACCGCTACCGTGCGCACCGAGGTCGGTTCCGAGCTATCCCGCGCACGCTGCATGTCGGGTGGTACGCGGATCGGCATTGGATCCTCATCGATGCCGGTTTCGGCAGCCACTGCATCGACAGCATCGAACGTTGCGGGATCCACGCCCTCGGGACTGCGACCTTGCTCGCGCCAGGCCAGGAACCCCAGGACCAGGCTGGCGAGGGCCAGCACGATCACCGGGGCGCGATGCCGCCAGCCCGTCCGCGCTTCCGGAATCGCGGACGGCGCGACACCCCACGGCGTTGCCGCGTGCACCATCGACACCGTCGCGGCGGAGGCCGCCGCTTGGTCCAACGCAGCGTCGTAGGCCTCCCTGCGGGCTGGGTTGCGCAGCTGGTTCCACGCGGTATTGACGCGCGTTGCGAACACCGCGTCGTCGGCACTGGTGGTGCGATCGGGATGCAGCCAATGCTGCAACAGACGGTGGTGGGCCTTGATCGTCGCCGAATCGGCGCCGCGTGGCACCCCCAACGTGCGATAGGCATCCGCGGCCGGGAACAGCAGGATCTCGCGGACGTAGAAGCGCGCCGCCTCGCGCACGCTGGCTGCGGATTCACCGCTCGCGCGGACTGCCTGCTGCAGGCGATCCGGCGCCGCGTCCGCCGCGATGCCGAGCACCGCATCGATGCCCTCCGGGAGCGCGCGCTGCCGGAGCGCATGGCGCTCCATCGGCGCCCGCGAGAGCGCCAGTGCCCATTCCAGCGCGGTCCCCTTCGCGCCCGCCACCGATCACTCCCTGGCCAGGCGGGGCTTGCCCCCGTAGGCATAGTAGGAATCGTAGTGGTGGTAACCGTAGCCGTAACCGTAGCCGGAGGCGCGGGCATCGTACTTGGACAACAACGCCCCCACCACGCGCGCGCGCGCCGCGAGCAGGCGCTTGAGCGCAAGCAGGGCCGGCTTGATCTTGGTCTTGCCCGCGTGCACGACCAGCAACGTGCCGTCCGCTGCGTTCGACAGGATCGGCGCATCCGCGAGGCCGAGCACCGGCGGGCCATCGATGATGATCTGGTCATAAACCTCGGCGGCCACGGTCAAGGCGGACACCAGCTTGCTGCCGGCGAGCAGCTCGGCCGGGCTTGGCGGCAATGGTCCGGCCAGGATGATGTCGAGGCGCGGCTCTTCGCTCTGCGTGGTGGCCTCCGACAGGGTGCAGCCGCCGGCCAGCAGGTTGCTGAGGCCAACGCCATTGGGGCTCATCGACAGCGTCCTGTGCAACGACGGATTGCGCAGGTCCGCTTCGATGAGCAGCACGCGCTTGCCGAGCTGGGCGAAGTGGCGGGCCAGGGTCAGGGCCGTGGTCGACTTGCCCTCGCCCGGGCGCGTGCTGGTGATCAACAGGGTCTTGGGGACGCCGTGGTCGGTCGCGAACTGGAGCGCGGTGCGGATGGAGCGGTACGCCTCCGAGAACGCCGATCGGGGATCGTCGACCACGTCGGCCACGTTCTGGCGCGCCGCGAGCTTGGGCACCACGCCGAGCACCGCGAGGCGCATCTTCTGCTCGATGTCCTCCGGGGTCTTGACGGTGTCGTCGAGGAACTCCAGCAGCAACGCGGCGAGGATGCCGAGCAGCAGCCCGGCCAGTAGCCCCAACGAGAGGTTGCGGCTCAGGCTGGGCTTGATCCGCCAGCCGTCGTCGGCCCGGTCGATGATCGAGATGTTGTTGGCCCGCACGTCGCCGGCCACGCCCACTTCCTTGTAGCGCTGCAACAGGTTGTCGTAGAGCTGCCGGTTGGTGTCCGCCTCGCGCTTGAGGATGTTGTAGTCGATGCTGCGGCCGTCGACCGACAACGCCTCGTTGCGCAGTGCGGCGATCTGGGCCTTCAGCATGCCCTCCTGCGACGACGCCGCATCGTATTCGGCCTTGACCGACGCCCGCACCCCGGCGACCTCGCGCGCGATCTGCTGGCCGAGGTCGTCGAGCTGGCCCTTCAGCTGCCGCATCTCGGGGTAGTCCGGCTTGAAGGTCTGCAACTTCTGCTGGTATTGCCCCTGCAACTGCGCCTGCTGCTGCTGGAGGATGCGGATGTTCGAGTTCCCGATCATGTCCGCCGGCAACGCGCCACCGGATGACGCCTGGCGCCAGCGTGCCTGTGCGCGGATCCGCTGGTCCTGCGCAGCCGCCAACGCGGCGTTCAGCTGGGTCAGGTTCTGGGTGGCGAGCGACTGCCCGTCTTCGCCGGTATTGACGAGGCTCTCCTTCTGCGCGAACGACACCAGCTTGCGCTCGGAGTCCTCGAGCTTGGCCTTGGCCAGCTTCAGCTGGTCCTCCAGGTAGGTCTTGGCGTAGGAGGTCGCGCCGAAGCGCCGCTCCAGCCCGGCCGCGATGTAGCCGTCTGCGATCGCGTTTGCGACACGCGCCGAGAACTGCGGCGACGTGCTGTCGAAATTGATCCGCACCAGCCGCGAATCGCGGACCGGCTCGACGACCAGGCCCGCGCCGATCATCCCGGCCGCCGCATCCAGGTCGGCTTGCGCTTCCTTGGCGGTGGCCGCTGCGGTCGGCTTGGAGGCCGGCCTCGCCTGCGGGCGCAGCAGGGCGAGGATGCGCCCGACCGGACCCGGCTGGTTGAGTCGCTCGACCGCCGCGCGATCCAGCGCGAGCTCGTTGGCCACCCGCTCCGCGAGCGACTTGCTGCGGATCAACTCGTACTGGGTCTGCAGGAATTCCGGATCCCAGCCGCCGAAATCCCCCGGCTGGAGGCCGCCGACCTGCACGACCTGGGTGCCCTCCTTCTGCAACTCCAGCAGCACGCTGGCGCGATACACCGGCGTGGTCATCAACGCCGACAGCAGGGACAACGCAAGCACACCCGCGGCCACCCCCAGCACCAGCCAACGGCGCTTCAGGAGGATGTGCCAGTAGGCCAGCAGGTCGATGCCGTCCTCGTCGCGGCGATCCTCCTGGACCTCGAGCATCGCCGGCAGCACGCCACGCGTCTGCGCCAATTGCTGCGCGACCTCGTGCCGGGCGGGAAGGTGCCCGCCGTCGTATCCCGGGCCGACGGGGAGTTGCGGATCACTCATGCGTTTGCTTGCTCCCTGGATCTCAGAACCAGGCGAAGATGCCCAGGGCCGGAACCGATTCGATGAAGCGGCGGAAGGCCGTCTTGCTGCCGGATTGCTCGACTACCACGATATCGTCGCCGTAGAGCTGCGGATCCTCGATCAGGCCCTTGCGCACCTGCCGGAGGTCGAATACCGCCGCCTGCTTCCGCCCGTCGACCTTGCGCATGACCACGATGCCACCAAGGTCGGCGGTGCGATCATCCACGCCCTCGGCGAGCGCGATCGCTTGCAACAGGCTGGTCCGCCCGGTGATCGGGTAGATCCCCGGCTTCTTCACCGCGCCCTCCACGGTGATGCGCTGGCTGGTGAACTCCTTCACGAACACGGTGACCTGTGGGCGTTGCAGGTAACCGTCTGCGTACTTCCTGGCCAAGTCCGACTCGAGTTCCGGGATCGTCCGCCCACCCGCCATCACCGTCCCCACCAGCGGCAGGGAAATGTGGCCGTTCGAATTCACCCGCACGTCGCGGGTGAGTTCCTCGACCCCGAACACACTGATGTTGAGCAGGTCCTGCGCTCCGATGCGGTAGTCCGATGCGCCTTCGTAGGCACCGGAAGCGCTGGCGGAATCCGGCGCCGGCAACGAGGCAGCAGGCAGGTTCGCCCGTTCGGCGCTCGTCCCGCCGCCGCTGGCGCATGCGGTCAACAACGCGAGCACCAGCATGACCGCCAGCCAACGCAACCATGTTCCGGGCATGGATCGAGGATTCCTTTCGCAGGGAGGGCATTATGCGGCGCATGCGCAGGGATGCCAAAGCCGTCACGATTCAGCCTTGGGCGCACGGCCCACCCAGCCGCGGCGGCAAGCGTTGATCGTCGTATCGGTTCATGTACAATGCGCGCCCCACCCGGGCGGTTAGCTCAGCGGTAGAGCATTGCCTTCACACGGCAAGGGTCGCAGGTTCGAACCCTGCACCGCCCACCAGAACGATCGAGAAGCCGGCCCCGTGCCGGCTTTTTGCTGCGCGCGAGCTGCCCTTTTGGGGCAGTCCATGACGCATCGCAGCCGACTGAGGACGCACGAGGTCCATCGCCAAGCCCGACGTGCATATCGCACGTCGCGCATCCGGCTGTTGGTCCCTAGAATCCCGCCACCGCCCGCCAGCCGGGTTCACATTGGGGGGATTCACATGAAATCGCATTTGAGGTCCATCGGCCTGGCCGCGTTGGCCGGCATCGCTTCGCTGTTCGCCAGCGGCCACGCGCAGGCTGCGACGGTCGCTTACCACGGCCTTTGCTATCCCGGCGATCCGGAAGCAGAGATCATCGCCGCCGGCCACACCCCGCTGGCGCTGTCCAGCGCACCGAACGCCGCCAACCTGGCGGGGGTTTCGATCCTGTGGGCCGAGAATTGCGGCACGCTCACCGACCCGGGCGTGGCGCAGGCTGTCGCCAACGGCATGGTATTGATCGTCCACGACAGCAGCTATACGAATGGTGCGTTCCTGCCTGGCGGCCCCAACCTGGTCCAAAATGCCAGCGGCGGCACGAACATCGACTTCACCGCCTCCGCGCCCTTCCTGATCGGGCCGGGCGGCACGTTGACCAATACCAGCCTCGATAACGGCAGCTGGTCCAACCATGGTGCCGTCTCGCCTGCGTCCCTGCCCTCCGGTTCGGCGATCTGGGCGACCACGACCGATCCCGGCCAGGTGGTGACCTTCGCCTACGGCTACGGCGCGGGCCAGGTGATCTACTCGACCATCCCCCTGCAGTGCTACCTCGGCTCCCAGTGCGCCGGCGTGACCGCCGCTGTCCCCGGGATGAAGGCCTATGCCACCAACCTGATCGCCTGCACCCTGGACGGCGAATGTGCCGTTGCGCCGCCGCCGCCAGTGACCACCTGCGCCAGCGAGGGCTACACCGGGACCAAGCTGACCTGGTGCCAGAACATCTGCGAGAAGGGCTACACCGGCGCCACGCTCGACATGTGGATCCACCGCTGGATCAACCGCTATCGGGACCTGCCGTACTGCGCGAAGGAAGGCAACGAAGAGCCGGTGCCGCAGCTGCAGCGCTGACGCATCGCACGACGAGACCCGGGAGGCCCGCGCCAGCGCGGGCCTCTTCGTTTGCGGGGATTGCGCTAGCCGCCCAGGCCCAGGGCAGCGACCACCCGGTCGGCAAGCCGCGCCGGCTCGTCCGTGCCGGCCTCCAGGCGCAACTCCGGCGCTTCCGGCGCCTCGTAGGGCGAATCGATGCCGGTGAAGTTGCGCAGTTCGCCGCGCCGTGCCTTGGCGTAAAGCCCCTTCACGTCGCGCGCCTCGGCGACCGCCAGCGGCGTGTCCACGAACACTTCCATGAACTCGCCCCGCGCGAACAGCGCGCGCGCCATCTCGCGTTCGGCGCGGAACGGGCTGATGAAGCTGACCAGGACGATCAGGCCGGCATCGGTCATCAGCCTGGCGACCTCGGCGACGCGGCGGATGTTCTCCACCCGGTCCTCGTCGGTGAAGCCGAGGTCCTTGTTCAGGCCATGGCGGATGTTGTCGCCATCCAGCAGGTAGGTGTGCTGGCCCATCGCCAACAACTTCTTCTCCACCAGGTTGGCGATCGTCGACTTGCCCGCGCCGGAGAGGCCGGTGAACCACAGGCAGCGCGGCTGCTGGTGCTTGATACGGGCGCGCGCGGCCTTGTCGACGTCGAGGTGCTGCCAGTGGATGTTGCCGGCGCGGCGCAGGGCGAAGTCCAGGGTGCCTGCAGCGACGGTGGCATTGTTCTGCCGGTCGACCAGGATGAAACCGCCGAGCGTGCGGTTGCGCGCATAGGGCTCGAAGGCGATCGGCTGGTCGAGGTGGAGGTTGCAATACGCGACCTCGTTCAGCTCGAGGTGCTTCGCCGCGAGGTGGTCCTGGGTGTTGACGTCGACCTTGTGCTTGATCTCGGTCACCGATGCGCCCACCGTGCGCGCGCCGACTTGCAGCAGGTACGGACGCCCCGGGAGCAGGCGCTCGTCGCCCATCCACAGAAGGTGCGCGGCGAACTGGTCGGCGACCTCGGGCGGATCGCCGGCGGCGGCGATGACGTCGCCACGGCTGGCATCCACTTCGTCGTCCAGGGTCAGGGTGATGGCGCGCCCCTCGCCTGCCTCGGCCAGGTCGCCATCGGCGGTCATGATGCGTGCGACGCTCGAACGCCTGCCGGACGGCAGCACCACGACTTCGTCGCCGACCGCCACCATGCCCCCGGCCACGGTGCCGGCGAAACCCCGGAAATCCTGGTGCGGGCGGTTCACCCATTGCACCGGCAGGCGGAAACCGGGCCGGCTTGGCGGCGGCGCCACCTCCACGGTCTCCAACCAGCGCAGCAGGCTGGGGCCCGTATACCAGGGCGTCGCGCGCGACGGCGACAGCATGTTGTCGCCCTGCAGGGCCGACAACGGCACCGCCTGCACGTGCGGGATGCCGAGTTGCGCGGCCAACGCGCCGTAGGATGCGACGATCGCGTCGAACACGGCCTGGTCGTAGCCCACCAGGTCCATCTTGTTCACCGCCAGCAGGACGTGGCGGATTCCCAGCAGGGAGACGATGTAGCTGTGCCGGCGGGTCTGCGTGAGCACGCCCTTGCGCGCATCCACCAGCACCACCGCGACGTCGGCGGTGGAGGCGCCGGTCGCCATGTTGCGGGTGTACTGCGCGTGGCCGGGGCAGTCGGCGACGATGAACTTGCGCGCGTCGGTGTCGAAGTAGCGGTAGGCGACATCGATGGTGATGCCCTGCTCGCGCTCGGCGGCCAGGCCGTCCACCAGCAACGCGAAGTCGATCGCCTCGCCCTGCGTGCCGTGGCGCCGGCTGTCGGCCTCTAGCGCGCGCAACTGGTCGTCGAACAGGCGTTTGGTGTCGTGCAGCAGGCGCCCGATCAGGGTGCTCTTGCCGTCGTCCACGCTGCCGCAGGTGATGAAGCGCAGCAGTCCCTTGGTCTCGTGCTGGCGCAGGTAGGCGGCGACCTGTGCGCCGGCGTCGTCGGGGCGCATCAGAAGTAGCCCTCCTGCTTCTTCTTCTCCATCGACGCGGTGGGGTCGTGGTCGATCACCCGGCCCTGTCGCTCCGAAGTGGTCGCGACCAGCATCTCGGCGATGATCTTCTCCAGCGTATCGGCCTCGGATTCGATCGCGCCGGTGAGCGGATAGCAGCCCAGCGTGCGGAACCTCACCGACCTGCGCATCGGCACTTCGCCATCGCGCAGCGGCAGCCGGTCGTCGTCGACCATGAGCAGCGCGCCATCGCGTTCCACCACCGGGCGTTCCGCGGCTAGGTACAGCGAGGGCACCGGGATCTTCTCGCGGTAGATGTACAGCCAGATGTCGAGCTCCGTCCAGTTGGACAGGGGGAACACGCGAACCGACTCGCTCTTGTGGATGCGGGCGTTGTAGAGGTTCCACAACTCGGGGCGCTGGTTCTTCGGGTCCCAGCGGTGTTGCGCGCTGCGGAAGCTGAAGATGCGCTCCTTCGCGCGCGACTTCTCCTCGTCGCGGCGCGCGCCGCCGATCGCGGCATCGAAGCCCCAGTGGTCCAGCGCCTGCTTCAGTGCCTGGGTCTTCATCACGTCGGTGTGCACGGTCGCGCCGTGACTGACCGGGCCGATGCCGGCGGCCAACCCGTCGGGATTGGTCCAGGTGCGCAATTCGACACCGGTTTCCGCTGCGCGGCGGTCGCGGAACGCGATCATCTCCCGGAACTTCCAGGTGGTGTCCACATGAAGCAGCGGGATCGGCGGGCGCGCCGGGTAGAAGGCCTTCACCAGCAGGTGCAGCAGCACCGAACTGTCCTTGCCGACCGAATACAGCAGCACCGGATTGCGGAACGCGGCCGCCACCTCGCGCAGGATGTGCAGGCTTTCGGCTTCCAGCCGATCGAGGTGGGACAGTCCGGTGTTCAAGGCAGGCAGGCCGCGGTGGCAGGCCACGCAGTCTACCAAGCGCCCTGCCCGGGCCGCTTCGAACGCACCTTGCCGGGTGGTGCGAACGCGTCGCTCCTGGACGCCTGCCAGAAGTCGCGGAACACCGCGTGTTCGGGAATACGCCCGGCGAGCAGGTCGCCCGGCGCGAGGAAGCGGTACAGCGCCCCCAGCGACCGCACCTCGATCGGACTGACCCGTCGCAGGATGTGTTCCGGTCCGAGCTCGTCGGGATGGTCCAGGCCGGCGGCGCACAGCAGGTCGCGCAGCGCGTGCAGGGTATTGCGATGGAAGGCGGCGACCCGGGCCGCCTTGTCGGGGACGTCGAGCCGGCGCCAGCGCCGCGGGTCCTGGGTGGCGATGCCGGTCGGGCAGCGGTCGGTGTGGCAGCTCAGCGACTGGATGCATCCCAGCGCGAACATGTAGCCGCGCGCCGCATTGCACCAGTCGGCGCCCATCGCGAGGGTACGCGCGATGTCGAAGGCGCTCACGATCTTGCCCGCCGCGGCGACCCGGACCTGGTCACGCAGGCCGAGGCCGACCAGGGTGTTGTGGACCAGCATCAGCGCCTCGTGCATCGGCAGGCCGACGTGGTCGATGAACTCCGCCGGTGCCGCCCCGGTGCCGCCCTCGGCGCCATCGACGACGATGAAGTCCGGGAGGATCCCCGTTTCCTGCATCGCCTTGGCGATCCCGAACCATTCCCAGGGATGCCCGATCGCCAGCTTGAAACCAGTGGGCTTGCCGCCCGAGACGGTCCGCAGGCGCTCCACGAACTCGAGCAGGCCACGCGGACTGTCGAAGGCGCCGTGCGCAGCGGGCGACACGCAGTCCTGCCCGACCGGGACGCCGCGCGTGGCCGCGATCTCCGGGCTCACCTTGGCCGCCGGCAACACGCCGCCATGCCCGGGTTTCGCGCCCTGCGACAACTTGACCTCGATCATCCTGACCTGCGGGTCGCGCGCGTTCGCGGCGAAACGTTCCTCGCTGAAGCTGCCATCGTCGTTCCTGCAGCCGAAGTAGCCCGAACCGATCTCCCACACCAGGTCCCCGCCGGCCTCCCGATGGTAGGGCGAGATCGAACCCTCGCCGGTATCGTGGTAGAAGCCGCCTTGTTTCGCGCCGCCGTTCAACGCGCGGATCGCCGCCGCCGACAGCGAGCCGAAGCTCATCGCCGAGATGTTGAACACGCTGGCGGAGTAAGGCTGCGCACGGTCGGCGCCGACCACGATGCGGAAATCCGCGGAGCCGATGCGCGCCGGCGCCAGCGAATGGTTGATCCACTCGTAATCCACCGCATACGGATCGTGCAAGCTGCCGAACGGGCGCACGTCGTTGACGCCCTTGGCGCGCTGGTATACCAGTGCACGCTGCTCGCGCGAGAACGGGACTTCGGCAGTGTCGGACTGGATGAAGTACTGGCGCATCTCCGGCCCGATCGCCTCCAGCCCGTAGCGGAAATGGGCCAGGATCGGATAGTTGCGGCGCAGGGTGCTGCGTCGCTGCAGCAAGTCGATGGTGCCCAGTCCGGCGAGGCCGCCGAAGATCGCCACGCCCCACCACCAGGCCGGTTCGATGCGCGCCAGCCAGAGGCAGCCGAGCGTCAGGACGAGGCTCGCGGCGTACGCGGCGTATCGGGACATGGCACCCCCTGTTCGATGGTGCCTGGGGAGGGACTCGAACCCTCATGGCCTCGCGGCCGGCGGATTTTAAGTCCGATGCGTCTACCGGTTTCGCCACCCAGGCTTGCGCGGAAGCTTACGCGATGTATCGAAACCCGGTCCGCGCTGCGCGGCCATGGCGAAAGGCACGAAACAAAAAACCCCGCCGAAGCGGGGTTTCGTGTTTGGAGGCCGAGGTCGGAATTGAACCGGCGTACGCGGATTTGCAGTCCGCTGCATAACCACTCTGCCACCCGGCCGAAACTGATGGCGTACCGCATTCTTCCACAAGCGTCCGTGCATGCGAAGCCCGGATGCGACAAGGCCCCGCGAACGGGGCCTTGTGCGGAACCTGGAGCGGGAAACGAGACTCGAACTCGCGACCCCGACCTTGGCAAGGTCGT
>JAFLEC010000150.1 GCA_017302095.1 Lysobacterales bacterium
GTCGGTGCTGGTCGACCGCGCCACCCAGACCGTCACCTTCATCGCCTCGGCGGAAGGCGGCATGGACATCGAGCAGGTCGCCCACGAGAAGCCGGAGGCGATCAAGACCCTGCACGTGGACTTCGTCGAAGGCCTGCAGCCCTACCAGACCCGCGACCTCGGGTTCGCGCTGGGGCTCAACGCCAAGCAGGTGGGCCAGCTGTCGAAGATCATGCTGGGCCTGTTCAAGCTCTTCAACGACAAGGACCTGGCGCTGGTCGAGCTGAACCCGCTGGCGATCCTCGACACCGGCGACCTCGCGGTGCTCGACGGCAAGATCAATTCCGACGACAACGCCAACTTCCGCCACCCGGAGCTGGTCGCCATGCGCGACGTGCGCCAGGAGGACGAGACCGAGGTGCTGGCGTCGAAGTACGACCTGAACTACGTGACCATGGACGGCGACATCGGCTGCATGGTCAACGGCGCCGGCCTGGCGATGGCGACCATGGACGTGATCAAGCTCAACGGCGGCGAGCCGGCGAACTTCCTCGACGTCGGTGGCGGCGCCAACAAGCAGAAGGTGACCGAGGCGTTCAAGCTGATCCTGCGCTCGCCGTCGGTGAAGGCGATCTTCGTCAACATCTTCGGCGGCATCGTCCGCTGCGACATGATCGCCGAGGGCATCATTGCCGCGGTCAAGGAAGTGGGCGTGCAGGTCCCGGTCATCGTGCGCCTGGAAGGCACCAACGTGGAGGCCGGCAAGCAGCTGCTGAAGGACTCCGGGCTGGCGATCATCCCGGCCGACGACATCAACGATGGCGCGAAGAAGGCGGTCGACGCCGTCAAGAACGCCGCGTGAGGCACGCTTGATTCACCGCTCCCTTGAGCCAAGGGGGCAATCGCGACGCGAAGCGGCGCGGTGGGGGGTGTGGAGGCACGCGAAGACGGACAAGGCGGCCAGCCTTGTTCGATGTGGCCGAAACGACCGACATCCAAATTTCGAGGAATCACAACAATGGCCGTCTTGATCGACAAGAATACGAAGGTGCTGGTGCAGGGCTTCACCGGCTCGCAGGGCACCTTCCACGCGCAGCAGATGCTGGACTACGGCACCCGGGTCGTGGGCGGCGTCACCCCGGGCAAGGGTGGCACCGAGCACCTCGGCCTGCCGGTGTTCGACACCATGGCGCAGGCGGTGGCCGCGACCGGCGCGGATGCGTCGGTGATCTACGTGCCGCCGCCGTTCGCCGCCGACGCGATCATGGAAGCGGCGGCCGCCGGCATCCGCGTGATCGTCTGCATCACCGAGGGCATCCCGGTGCTGGACATGATGCGCGTCAAGAACGTGCTGAAGGGCCATCCGGACGCCCGCCTGGTCGGCCCCAACTGCCCCGGCGTGATCACCCCCGGCGAGTGCAAGATCGGCATCATGCCGGGCCACATCCACATGCCGGGCAAGGTCGGCATCGTGTCGCGCTCGGGCACGCTGACCTACGAAGCGGTCAAGCAGACCACCGACGCCGGCCTCGGCCAGTCCACCTGCATCGGCATCGGCGGCGACCCGATCAACGGCACCAACTTCATCGATGCCCTGAAGCTGTTCGAGGACGACCCGCAGACCGAGGGCATCATCATGGTCGGCGAGATCGGCGGCTCCGCCGAGGAAGAAGCGGCCGAGTTCATCAAGCAGTACGTGACCAAGCCGGTGGTCGGCTTCATCGCCGGCGCCTCGGCCCCGAAGGGCAAGCGCATGGGCCATGCCGGCGCGATCGCGTCGGGCGGCTCGGGCACCGCCGAGGGCAAGTTCGCGGCGATGGAAGCCGCAGGCGTGACCACCGTGAAGTCGCCGGGCGACCTCGGCGCGGCTATCGCCAAGCGCCTGGCCAAGTAAGCCTTCGGCGAATGCGTCGCACGAAGCCGCCTGCGGGCGGCTTCGTTGTTGCTGGCGGATGCGCGGCGTTGACGCGCCCGCGGGCATCGTCCGCCGGATGCCGCGACGCCCCGCCAACCCAGCTCCTGCCCCCGATCCCGCGATCGCCTCCGCCCGCGACGGTGGCCTGGTCTACGTCAGCGACGACCAACCCGGGCTAACCCGCCGCCGTACCGGCGCGCACTTCCGCTACGTGGACGCGCAGGGGCGGCCGGTCCGCGATGCCGCCACCCTGCAGCGGGTGCGCGCGCTGGCGATCCCCCCGGCGTATCGCGATGTCTGGATCTGCGCCTCGCCGAACGGCCACCTGCAGGCCACTGGGCGCGATGCACGCGGCCGCAAGCAGTACCGCTACCACCCGCGCTGGCGCGAGGTCCGCGACCGCGAGAAATTCGGCCGCATCGAAGCCTTCGGCGCGGCGTTGCCGCGGCTGCGCCAGCGCCTGCGCAAGGACCTCGGCCTGCCGGGCTTCCCGCGCGCCAAGGTGGCGGCGATGGTGGTGGCGGTGATGGCCGACACCCTGGTGCGAATTGGCAATGCCGGCTACGCCCGCGACAACCGCTCGTACGGGCTCACCACGCTGCGCAACCGCCACGTGCGCTTCCTGCGCGACGGCCGCGCCCGGCTGCAGTTCCGCGGCAAGGGCGGCATCGCGCACGACATCGCGCTGGACGACCGCCGGTTGGCCGGCCTGCTCCGGCACTGCCAGCAGCTGCCGGGCCAGCACCTGTTCCAGTACCGCGACGACGACGGTGGCGTGCAGCCGGTGGATTCCGGCCTGGTCAACGACTACCTGCGCGAGGCCATGGGCGAGGACTTCACCGCCAAGGACTTCCGCACCTGGGGCGGCACCCTGGCCGCGCTCCGGCTGTTGGCCGAGATGCCGTGGGACGAGGCCGGCACCAGCCAGCGCGCGATGGCGTCGATGCGCAAGTCGGTGGAGGTCGAGGTCGCGCGCCAGCTCGGCAACACCCCGGCGGTCTCCCGCAAGTCCTACATCGACCCGCGCGTGTACCGCGCCTGGGAACGCGGTTGGCTCGCGCGGGCTTCGGCCGGCGTCCGTGGTCCGCGGCAGTGGGAGGCGCTGGCCCTGCGCCTGTTGCGGCAGCCGGCGGCGGCCGCCCGGTAGACTGCGCGCATGACCCTGCGCATCGCGATGGCCCAATTCGACTTCCCGGTCGGCGACGTCGCCGGCAACGCCGCGCGCATCGCCGCGATGATCGCGGAGGCGCGCGACGCCTACGACGCCGACGTGGTCCTGTTCCCGGAACTGGCGCTGTCCGGCTACCCGCCGGAGGACCTGCTGTACCGGCCGGCGTTCCTGCGCGAGAGCGAGGCCGCGATGGCCGGGATCGCCGCCGCGGCGACCGGCATCGTCGCCATCGTCGGCTGGCCGCAGGCGGCCGGCGCGGTGGTCTACAACGCCGCCAGCGTGCTCCGCGACGGCACCATCGCGCAGACCTACCGCAAGCGCGAGCTGCCGAACTACGCGGTGTTCGACGAGCGCCGCTATTTCGACGTCGACCCGGACCGCGAGGATTGCGTGTTCGAGGTGGCGGGCGTGCAGCTGGGCCTGGTCATCTGCGAGGACCTGTGGTTCGCCGAGCCGATCGCCTCCACGGTGGCGAAGGGCGCGCAGCTGGTGCTGGTGCCGAATGCCTCGCCGTTCGAGCGCGACAAGCATGCGCAACGCGATGCCCTGCTGGCGCAGCGGGCGCGCGAGACCGGTGCGGCGATCGCCTACCTCAACCTGGTCGGCGGCCAGGACGCGCTGGTGTTCGATGGCGCCAGCGTGGTCGCCGACGGCGATGGCAACGTGCACCCCGCCGCGGCGGCGTTCACCGACCAGTGGCTGGTGGTGGACTTCGATGCCGATGGCCGTCGCTTCGTGCCGGTGCAGTGGATGGAGGACGGCGACGAGAGCCGCGACGCGCTGGCCTGGCGCGCGGTGGTGCGCGGGACCAGCGACTACTGCGCCAAGAACGGGTTCAAGAGCGCGTGGCTGGGGCTGAGCGGCGGCATCGATTCCTCGCTGGTGCTGGCGATCGCCGCCGATGCGCTGGGGCCCGGGAACGTCACCGCGGTGCGGATGCCGTCGCGCTACACCGCCGACCTGTCGAACGACCTCGCGCGGGAACAGTGCGAGGCGATGGGCGTGAAGCTCATCGCGCTGCCGATCGAGAAGCCGTTCCAGGGCTACCTGGATGCATTGGCGGAAACCTTCGCCGGCCTCCCGGTCGACACCACCGAGGAAAACCTGCAGTCGCGCACCCGCGGCGCACTGCTGATGGCGCTGTCCAACAAGTTCGGCGGCCTGCTGCTGACCACCGGCAACAAGAGCGAGTACGCGGTCGGCTACGCCACCATCTACGGCGACATGTGCGGCGGCTACGCGCCGATCAAGGACCTGTACAAGACCGAGGTGTTCGCGCTGGCGCGCTGGCGCAACACGGTCGGCGACCCGGTGGTCCCGCAGGCGGTGATCGACCGCCCGCCGTCCGCCGAACTGCGCCCGGACCAGAAGGACCAGGACTCGCTGCCGCCCTACGACGTGCTCGACGCGATCCTGCTGCGGCACGTGGACCAGGAGCAGTCGCGCGCGGAGATCGTCGCCGCCGGGTTCGATGCCGCGACCGTCGACAAGGTGCTGCGTCTGGTCCGCATCGGCGAATGGAAGCGCCACCAGGCCGCGCCCGGCCCGAAGGTCAGCCGGCGCGCGTTCGGCCGCGAGCGGCGCTACCCGATCAGCAACGGGTACCGCGAGGGCTGAGGCGTTCGCGCCCCGGTGCCGGGGCGGGGCCACAACGACGAAGGGGGCTGATGGCCCCCTTCGCGCAAGTGCCGACGGGTTGTTGCGGCGCTTACAGGTCGCCGGCGAACGGGTTCAGGCGGTTGTAGAAGCGGCTGTCGTGCGGCCACTTGCCGGTCAGCCACGGGTGCTGCGGGTCGTTGGCTTCGAGCACGCGGCGGGCATCGGCGGCCAGCTTGTCGTTGCCCATGCGTGCGTAGGACTCGCCAAGCAGTGCCACCGCGTCGTTCTGGTACTCGCTCTGCGGATAAGTCTCGAGCAGGTACGTCGCGCGCTCGTTGGCGGCGATCCACGCGCCGCGGCGCAGGTAGTACAGCGCGGTGTTGCGCTCGAAGCGGGCGAACTCGTTGCGCAGGAACACCATGCGCTGGCGGGCGTCGGCGGCGTAGCGGCTGTTCGGGTAGCGGGTCGCGACCGTGTTGAAGTCGGCGTAGGCCTGGTTCGGCGCCTGCAGGTCGCGGTTGCTCATGTCGAGCTTGAACGCGCGGGCCATGAACACCGCGTTGCGGCTCATGTTGGCCAGGCCGCGCAGGTAGTACAGGTAGGCGATGTTCTTGTGGGTCGGGTAGGTGCGGATGAAGCGGTCGATGCTGGACACCGCATCGTCGTGCTTGCCCGCCTTGTACTCGGCGTAGGCCTGTTCCATCAGCGCCTGTTCGGTGTAGGGGCCGTACGGGTACTGCGCGATCAGCCGGCGCCAGACTTCGACGGCGCTGCTCCAGCGGCCGTTCTCCATGTAGCCGTGGGCCTTGTCGTAGAGCTCGCTGACCGGCAGGCCCTCGTTCTTGTCCTTGTCCTTGAACATGCCCTTCATGCGGGCGCAGCCGCTGCCGGCGACGACCACGGCGAGCAGCAGGACGATCAGGGGGCGCAGCGGGGCGGAACGCAGGGTCATGGG
>JAFLEC010000151.1 GCA_017302095.1 Lysobacterales bacterium
CGAGATCGCCGCCGCGCTGGCCAAGCTGGTGCAGGGCAAGACGCCGTTGCTGTTGCCGCAGCCGGCGGTGCCCGAGCGCACCTTCGAGCCGCGCGAGCACGCGCCACGCCCGGAACGCGCGGAGCGACCGAAGCGCGAGCCCCGCGAACGCACGCCGCGCGACCCCAACGCCCCCGATGTCGCGATGAAGACCTACCGCATCGAGGTCGGCTACCAGCATGGCGCGCAGCCCGGCCATATCGTGGGTGCGATCGCCAACGAAGCCGACCTCGAAAGCCGCTTCATCGGACGGATCGACATCCGCGACGACTACAGCCTGGTCGACCTGCCGGACGGCATGCCGCCGGAGCTGCTGGAACACATGCAGACCGTGCGCGTGGCCAGCAAGCCGCTGCGGATGAAGGTCGCCAGCGACGCCGACATCGACGCACCGAAGCGCAAGCGCGGCTTCGGCCCGCCGCGCGGCGACAAGCCCGGCGGCCCGCGCAAGCCCGGCGGCTTCAAGCCGCGCGGTCCGCGATAAGCGCATTCCGCACGGCCATTGGCGGCGATCCCCGCGCCTTTGGCATGATCCGGCGATGCCGCGCCTCCTCGTCTTCCAGCACGTCGCCGCCGAGCCCCTGGGCACGCTGGACCCGCTGATCCGGCGTCGCGGACACCGGATCCGCTTCAAGAACTTCGAGCGGCACCCGGACGCGACGCTCAACGTCGATCGCTACCGTGGACTCATCGTCCTGGGCGGCCCGATGAACGTCGCCGACCACCC
This sequence comes from Lysobacterales bacterium, assembly GCA_017302095.1. Classification (GTDB taxonomy): domain Bacteria; phylum Pseudomonadota; class Gammaproteobacteria; order Xanthomonadales; family Xanthomonadaceae; genus Thermomonas. The sequence continues at coordinate 767 of JAFLEC010000151.1, forward strand.
GCATCGCCCGCACCTCGCCAACGAGATGCGCGCGATCGAACGCATGCTGCACCAGGGCAAGCCGGTGCTCGGGATCTGCCTCGGCGCGCAGCTGCTGGCGCACGTGCTGGGCGCGCCGGTCACGCGCAACCCGGTGCCGGAGATCGGCTGGTACCCGTTGCGCAAGACCGCGGCGGGCGAAGCCGATCCGGTGCTCGCACCGCTGCCGGTGGAGACGCCGGTGTTCCAGTGGCACGGCTGCCGCTTCGACATCCCGCGCGACGCGGCGCACCTCGCCAGCAGCCCGGACTGCCCGTCGCAGGCATTCCGCCACGGCGACAATGCCTACGGCTTCCAGTTCCACCTGGAGATGGACCAGCGCCTGGTCGAACGCTGGCTCGCCAATCCCGCGTATCGCGACGAACTGGCGGAGGCCGGCCTGCCGCACGAAGGACATGCCGATCCCGAGCAGGCGATCCGCGCCCAGACGCAACGCCACATCGCGGGGATGCAACGGCAAGCGGACGCGGTGTTCAACAATTTCCTGGACCTGGTGGGGCGTCCGCAACGGCGCCGCACCCTGCCCTCGCGCGAGTGGGCGTGAGCGAACGCCACTTCGACGCGATCGTGGTCGGTGCCGGCGCGGCCGGGCTGATGTGCGCCATCGCCGCCGGCCGGCGCGGGCTGCGCGTGCTCGTGGTCGACCACGCCAACAAGGTCGGCAAGAAGGTCCTGATGTCGGGCGGCGGGCGCTGCAACTTCACCAACACCGGCACCACCCCGGCAAATTACCTGTCCGCCAACCCGCACTTCTGCAAGTCGGCGCTGGCGCGCTACACGCCGTGGCACTTCATCGAACTGGTCGAGCGCCACGGCATCGCCTACCACGAGAAGGAACTCGGCCAGCTGTTCTGCGACGAGTCGAGCAAGCAGGTCGTGGCGATGCTGCTGGCCGAGTGCGCGACGGCCGGCGTCGAGGTACGCACCCACTGCACGATCGAACGGGTCGAACATGCGGACGATGGCGGTTTCCGGCTGCACACCGCGCAGGGACGGCTCGCCGCGCCGGCGCTGGTGGTCGCCAGCGGCGGCCTGTCGATCCCGAGCATGGGCGCCAGCGGCTTCGGCTACCAGCTGGCAAGGCAGTTCGGGCATGCGGTGCTGCCCACGCGCGCCGGGCTGGTGCCGCTCACGCTGACCGGCAAGCATGCCGAACGGCTGCAGGACCTGGCTGGTGTCTCGTTACCGATCGAAGCACGCTGCAAGGATGCGAGCTTCCGCAATTTCATGCTGGTCACCCATCGCGGCATCAGCGGTCCGGCGATCCTGCAGGTCTCCAGCTACTGGCAGCCGGGCGACGACCTGCGCCTCGACCTGCTGCCCGGCATCGACGCCGGGGCGCTGCTGCGCGAATGGCAGGCCAGCCGTCGCGACGCCGAACTGAAGACCCTGCTGTCGGAGGTGTTGCCCAAGCGTTTCGCCCAGCGCCTGTGCGAGCACTGGCTGGCCAGCAAGCCGATGCGCCAGTACGGCGCCACGGAACTGCGCGGCATCGCCGAACTGCTGGGCGCCTGGCCGCTGGTCGCCAGCGGCACCGAGGGCTACCGCACCGCGGAGGTGACCCTGGGCGGTGTCGATACCGACGGGCTGTCGTCCAGCACGATGATGTCGCGGCACGTGCCGGGACTGTATTTCATCGGCGAAGTGGTGGATGTCACCGGCTGGCTGGGCGGCTACAACTTCCAGTGGGCGTGGGCCAGCGGCCACGCGGCAGGCAGCGCGATCGCGGCCTGACGCCGCTCAGAACGGGAACGGAACCCCGAGGCGCGGACCGAAGTACCACCACGCGAACAGCAGGATGCCGATCCACAAGGCCATCTTGAACAGGGCGCCGACGACCTTGAAGGCGGCGTACACAGCGACCACCAGCACCACGATGCCGATCCAGCTCATGCCGCCACGTCCGTTGCAGGGCCGCGCAGCTTAGGCCACCGCCGGCCCGTCGGCCAGCGGCGCGAGCTGCGGGTCCAGCGCGACCCGTGCATCGAACACGAAGCAACGGCCGTCGTAGCCGGCGCCGCCGACCCGCTCGAAATAGCCGAGGATCCCGCCTTCCAGTTGCAGCAGGTTGTCCATGCCGTCGTGGCGCAGCCACAGCGCGGCCTTCTCGCAGCGGATCCCGCCGGTACAGAAACTGACCACGGTGGCGTCCCGCAGCGCGTCGCGGTGTGGCGCAAGCGCGGCCGGCAGGTCGGTGAAATTGTCGATCGGCAAGGTGAGTGCATCCTTGAACGTGCCGAAGCCGACTTCCTCGCGGTTGCGGGTATCCAGCAGGACCAGCCGGCGGCCGGCATCGTCATGGCCCTGGACGATCCAGCGCGCCAGCGTGGGCGGATCCACCGCCGGGGCGCGTCGACCGACCTCCAGCGGTGATGCGTGTTCACGCCGGAACGCGATGATTTCGTCCTTGCGCTTCACCTTCAGTTTCGCGAACGGAACCGTTTCGCTCCAGCTTTCCTTGGCGTGCAGCGGCGCGAAGCGCGGGTCTTCGCGCAGCCAGGCGAGGAAGGCCCGCAACGCCGGTTCCGCGCCGGCCAGGAACAGGTTCAGGCCCTCCGGCGTGACCAGCATGCTGCCGCGCAGGTCATCGGCCACGGCACGTTCGCGCAATCGATCAGCGAGTGATCCGGCATCGTCGATCGCGACGAACAGGTAGGCGGCGATGTTGAGGATCATGGCCGGGTCCGGAACACGATGCTGCAACAGGTGACCGCACCCTCGGCCTTCTGCAGCTCGTACAGGTCGAGCGCGAGGCCGCGGATCCCATGCGCCGCAAGCCGACCCTGGGTGCCGGGGAACTGGTCCGGGACCAGGAGTGCATCGCCGATCCGCAGCACATTGGCCGCATGGGGCTCGTGCGGGTCGACCTCGATCACCGTGCTGCCGGCGAAGCTGGCCACGTCCACCCAGTCGGGGTTGACCAGCACGGCGCCATCGGCGACCTCGGTGACGGCGGACTTCAAATGCAGGCAATCGCGCAGGGCGACGCTTTCCACGGTGTAGCCGAATGGCGCCAGCAGGGTCCGCAACTGCGCCCGACCGGCGGCGTTGCTGCGCGCGGAATCGCCGACCAGCACGCGCTTGCCGATCCGCAACACGTCCCCGCCATCCAAGGTACCGGGGGCGTCGATCCGCGCCAACGGGCGGTATCGCGCCAGCGCATCGACCACGTCGGCGCCCTCGGCGCGGCGCGACGCCGCGCCCGGGCGGGTGGCCACCGCAAGCTCGTCGAAGGCGAGGGCCACGTCCTCCACGAACACCGAGTCCGGCAGGTCGGGGGCTGCCGGCAGCCGGATCACCTCGCAACCGAGGGACTCCAGCGCGGCGCAGTAGGTCGCATGCTGGTCGCGCGCACGCGCAAGGTCGATCGGCAGGCGCGGCACGAAGCTGCGCTCGCCGTCCGCCAGCGCCGGGCTGACATCACGGGTGATGGCGGTCCACGTCATCCCGGCATTGTACGGGCCGCCGCGTGCGCTGGCCGGGCGTGGGATCATGGCGCGATGCATGCACCCCGCCCCTTCCCATTACGGCGCCTGGCGGTCGTCGGCGGCGGTCCCGCCGGGCTGATGGCCGCCGAGGCCGCGCGTGCGGCCGGCCTCGAGGTCGACCTGTTCGAGGCCAAGGGATCGGTCGGCCGCAAGTTCCTGATCGCCGGCAAGGGCGGGCTCAACCTCACCCATTCGGAAGCGCGCCCGGGGTTCGATGCGCGCTATCGCGAACGTGCACGCGAGGTCGGCGCCTGGCTCGACGACTTCGATGCCGATGCCTTGCGCGATTGGGCGCGCGGCCTCGGCGTCGAGACCTACGTCGGCAGTTCGGGGCGCGTGTTCCCGATGGATCGCAAGGCCGCGCCGCTGCTGCGCGGCTGGGTCCGGCGGCTGCGCGATGCCGGCGTCCGCTTCCATGTCCACCATCGCTGGCAGGGTTGGACCGACGACGGTGCGCTGCGCTTCGCGACCACCGATGGCGAGGCCGTGTTCGCCGCGGATGCGGTGGTGCTGGCGCTGGGCGGCGGCAGCTGGCCCGAGCTGGGCTCCGATGGCGCATGGGTCGACGTGCTGGCCGCGCGTGGCATCGACATCGCGCCCCTGCAGCCTGCCAACTGCGGCTTCGACATCGGCTGGAGCGCATTCCTCGCCGAACGCCATGCGGGCGCGCCGCTGAAGCCGGTGGTCGCGCATTGGCGCGATGCGGACGGCATGGCGCAGGCATTGCAGGGCGAATGCGTGCTGACCGCCACCGGGATCGAGGGCAGCCTGGTGTACGCCATCGCCGCCGACCTCCGCGCGGCGATCGCGGATGCGGGCGAGGCCTGGCTGCAGCTGGACCTCGCGCCGGGACGCGACCTCGAACGCCTGCGACGCGACCTGGCGATGCCGGCCGGCGGCCGCAGCCTCGGCGAACGCCTGCGCCGGCAGGCCGGCCTGGACGCCGCCAAGGTCGCGTTGCTGCACGAGGTGCTGGACAAGCCCGCGCTGCAGGATCCCGACCGGCTCGCCGCGGCGATCAAGCGCCTGCCCTTGCGGTTTTTGCGCCCGCGGCCGATGGCCGAGGCGATCTCGACGGCGGGCGGCGTGCGCCTGCAGGCCCTGGACGATGCCCTGATGCTGCGCAATGCGCCCGGGGTGTTCTGCGCCGGCGAGATGCTCGACTGGGAGGCGCCGACCGGTGGCTACCTGCTGACCGCCTGCTTCGCCAGCGGCCTGCGCGCCGGCCGCGG
>JAFLEC010000152.1 GCA_017302095.1 Lysobacterales bacterium
GCTTCCTGCGCGAGGCCGCGCGCCAGCTGGGGCTCGGCAACGTGCGCGTGGCGGAGTCGCGGATCGAGGTGTTCCGCCCGGGCACGCCGTTCGACGCGATCACCGCCCGCGCGCTGGCCACCCTGCCGCTGATCCTCGAGCTCGGCGGCCACCTGCCCGGCCCGGAAGGCCGCCTGCTGGCGATGAAGGGCGTGGTCCCGGACGACGAGATCGCCGCGCTGCCCGCCGGCTGGCGGCTGGCGGCAGTGCACGCGCTGCGGGTGCCGGGGCTGGACGCGGAGCGCCACCTGGTCGAAGTCGCCCGCGACCGCGCTGAGGCATAATCGACCGCCCGGCGCGCGTCGCGACCGGTCCTCCGCGAGGTAAGCACGCCGCATGGCCCGCATCATCGCCATCGCCAACCAGAAGGGCGGGGTCGGCAAGACCACGACCGCGGTCAACCTGGCCGCCGCGCTGGCGCGCACCCCCAAGCGCGTGCTGCTGGTCGACCTCGACCCGCAGGGCAACGCCACCATGGGCAGCGGCGTCGACAAGCGCGAGCTGGAAGCGTCGATCACCGACGTCCTGCTGGGCGAAGCCGCGCCGCGCGACGCCATCGTCCGCTGCGAGGACGGCTACGACCTGCTGCCCGGCAACATCGACCTGACCGCCGCCGAAATCCGGCTGATGGACGTCGCCGGCCGCGAGGGCAAGCTCAAGCAGGCGCTGGACGCGGTGCGCGGCGACTACGACTTCGTGGTCGTCGACTGCCCGCCGTCGCTGTCGCTGCTGACCCTGAACGCCTTGAACGCGGCGGACTCGGTGCTGGTGCCGATGCAGTGCGAGTACTACGCGCTGGAAGGCCTGAGCGCGCTGCTCGACACCATCGACGCGCTCAAGGGCAGGCTCAATCCCGCGCTCGAGATCGAAGGCGTGCTGCGCACCATGTTCGACGTGCGCAACAACCTGGCCAACGCGGTCTCGGCCGAGCTCACCAACCACTTCGGCGACCTCGTGTTCCGCACCATCATCCCGCGCAACGTGCGCCTGGCCGAGGCGCCCAGCCACGGCCAGAGCATCATCGGCTACGACCGCGCCAGCCGCGGCGGCGTGGCCTACCTCGGGCTGGCCGGCGAGGTCCTGCGCCGCCAGCGCGAGCGCGACCAGCAGCAAGCGAAGGAGAAGGCGGCATGACGGCCGGCACCCCCGCGTCGAAGGGCGCGGCGAAGAAGCGCGGCCTGGGCCGCGGACTCGAAGCCCTGCTGGGGCCCAAGGCCGCCGCCGAGGCGCCGGCGCTGCAGCAGGCGATGCCGGGCGACCAGTTGCGCACGCTGCCGGTGGACGCGATGGTCCCCGGCAAGTTCCAGCCGCGGCGCACGATGGACGACGCCAAGCTGGAGGAACTGTCCGCGTCGATCCGCGCGCAGGGCGTGATCCAGCCGATCGTGGTGCGCGAGCACGTCGGCGCCGACGGCAAGGGCGGCCGCACCTACGAAATCATCGCCGGCGAACGCCGCTGGCGCGCATCGCAACGCGCCGGCCTGGCCGAGGTGCCGGTGGTGGTGCGGGTGGTCGACGACCGCACCGTGGTGGCGATGGCGCTGATCGAGAACATCCAGCGCGAGGACCTCAACCCGCTCGAGGAAGCGCAGGCGCTGCAGCGGCTGATCGACGAGTTCGACCTCACCCATGCCGCCGCCGCGGAAGCGGTGGGCCGCTCGCGCGCCGCGGTCTCCAACCTGCTGCGCCTGCTGGAACTGCCGGCCGAGATCCGTGCGCTGGTGCAGAGCGGCGCACTGGAGATGGGGCATGCCCGCGCCTTGCTGCCGCTGGCCACGCCGATGGCGGTCTCGCTGGCCAAGCAGGCCGCCGAGGAAGGCTGGTCGGTGCGCCAGGTCGAACACCGGGTGCAGCAGCTGGCGTCCGGCAAGCTCCCGGCCGAGCCGCGCAAGCAGGCCGCCAAGGCGCCGCCCCGGCAGGCCGACATCGCCGCGCTCGAACGCGAGCTCACCGAGCACCTCGGCAGCCGCGTGGACGTGGTCCAAGGGCGCGGCAAGAAGGGCAAGCTGGTGATCCACTACGCCGACTTCGACGTGCTGGACGGCGTGCTCGAGCGCCTGCGCGGCAAGCCCTGAGGACGCACCCCGGATGAGCGACATGCCGCAACTCTCGGTGGTGGTGCCGGTCCACAACGAGGAAGACAACGTCGCGCCGCTGGTCGGCGAAATCGTCGCTGCGCTGCGCGGGCGGATCGATTTCGAAATCGTGTACGTCGACGACACCTCGAAGGATTCCACGCTCGCGCGCCTGCGCGACCTGCAGGCGACCACCCCGGAACTGCGGGTGGTCCGCCACCTCGCGAATGCCGGCCAGAGCACCGCGGTGCGCAACGGGGTGAAGGCCGCACGCGCGCCGTGGATCGCCACCCTGGACGGCGATGGCCAGAACGACCCCGCCGACATCCCCAACCTGCTGGCGAAGCGCGATGCCGCCGCGCCCGGCGTCAAGCTGTTCGCCGGCTGGCGCGTGAACCGCCAGGACAGCGGCAGCAAGCGCTGGGCGAGCAAGTTCGCCAACGGCATCCGTTCGCGGATGCTGCGCGACGCCACCCCGGACACCGGCTGCGGCATCAAGCTGTTCGAGCGCGACGCCTTCCTCGACCTGCCCTACTTCGACCACATGCACCGCTACCTGCCGGCGCTGATGCAGCGCGCGGGCTGGCAGACGGTGAGCGTGCCGGTCAACCACCGCCACCGCACCGCGGGCGTGTCCAAGTACAACAACCTCGGCCGCGCCCTGGTCGGCATCAAGGACCTGTTCGGCGTGTCCTGGCTGATCCAGCGCAGCCGGCGCACCGCGGTCGAGGAACTCCCGCGATGATCGAGGCGGCACCGGGCGTCATGGATACCGCCATTCCGTGGCTGGAATGGACCGGCATCCACATGAGCCCGTGGAAGCTGATCGGCCTGGTCGGCGCGCTGATGTTCGGCGGCCGCTGGCTGGTGCAGTTCATCGCCAGCAAGCGCCACGGCAAGCCGGTGATCCCGCGCCTGTTCTGGTACATGAGCATCCTCGGCAGCCTGATGACGCTGGCCTACTTCATTTTCGGCAAGAACGACGCGGTCGGCATCCTGCAGAACCTGTTCCCCAGCTTCACCGCCTGCTACAGCCTGTACCTCGACATCCGCCACCGCGGCTGGCACCGCGACCGCAACGCGCACTGAGGCCACGGCCGGAGCCCGCGCATGCGTGTCCTGCTGGTCGAGGATTCGGTGGTACTGGCGGACGCGCTGCGCGGTCACCTGGGCCGCCAAGGCCATGCCTGCGACGTGGCCGCCGACGGCCAGCAGGCGTTGTCCTATCTGGGTGGCTACGCGTACGACGCAATGGTGCTGGACCTGATGCTGCCCCGCCTCGACGGATTCGCGGTGCTTGCCGAACTTCGCCGCCGTGGCAGCGCGCTGCCGGTGCTGGTGCTGTCGGCGCGCGACCAGGTCGATGACCGGGTACGCGCCCTGGATGCGGGCGCAGACGACTACCTGGTCAAGCCGTTCGCCCTCGACGAGCTGCTGGCCCGCTTGCGCGCGTTGGCGCGCCGCCCCGCGCAGGCGATCCCGCCGCTGTTGCGGCTTGGCGCGGTCGAAGTGGATCCGCGCGTGCGCCGGGCCCGCTACCTGGGCGCCGAGCTGGACCTGTCGCCCAAGGAATACGCGCTGCTCGAATTGCTGCTGCGCGAACGCGGTCAGGTGCTGTCGCGCACGCAGCTGTTCGAACGCCTCTACGACAGCGCCAGCGATGCCTCCGACAAGGTCGTCGAGGTGATCGTCAGCACCCTGCGCGGCAAGCTTGCGCGGGCCGGCGCAGGCAATCCGATCGAAACCCGCCGCGGCTTCGGGTATTGCATCCCGTGAACCCCGCGCCGCCCGCACGCACCTGGTCGCTGCGCCGTCGGCTGGCGTGGCGCATGACCCTCGGCGCGGGCGCCGTGCTGGCCCTGCTGTTCGTGCTGCTGGACGTGCTCATCGACCGCGAGATCTACGCGCATTTCGACCAGGGGCTGGCGCTGCGCGCCGACGTCATCTCGCTGTCGATGCAGCGCCATGGCGTGGACATCCCGCTGCCCGACTACCAGGAAAACGGGCACACGGAATTCTTCACCGTCTACGGCGCCCGCGGCGAGGTGCTGCTGACGTCGCCGAACAGCCGCGGGATCGCCCTGCCGGCCGGACCGCGCGATGCGGGATTGCCGCGTTACTTCGATGCACGCCTGCCCGATGGACATGCCGGGCGCCTGCTGGCGCGTGCGGCACATGATGGCACGGGCGCGCATTGGACGCTGGTGGTCGGCACCGAGCGCGAGCGCTGGGACGCGGTGGAGCGCAGCGTGCACTCGATGCTGGCGGTGGGCATCGCCCTCGCGCTGGCCATCGTGGTCGCGCTGAGCCTGTGGCAGGTGCGTGCGGCATTCGGCTTCCTCGACCGCGCCGGACGCGTGGTCGAGCGCCTGGATCCGGATGCGCCGCCGGCGCCCGGGCCGGACATGCCGCGCGAATTGGCGCCCTTCGTCGGTGCATTGCAGGTCGGGGTGGGACGCCTGCGGGACGCGATCCAGCGCGAACGCCGTTTCTCCCGCGACGTCGCGCATGAGCTGCGGACCCCGGTCAGCGAGATCCGCGCCAGCGCGGAAGCGGCGCTGGCCACGACCTCGGAACCGCTGGCACGCGATGCCCTGCGCGCGGCCATCGCCGGCAGCGAGCGCATGCAGCGCGGGATCGACACGCTACTGTCGTTGGCGCGCATCGAGTCGGGCCAGGAACGACCGGCCGCGGATCCGCTCGACCTTGCGGGGCTGCTGCGCGAGACCGTCGCCGCGCAGCCCCCGCGACGCCGCGCCTGCGTCGACCTGCGCTTGCCTGACAAGGCGTGGGCGGTCGGCGATGCGGGGATGCTGGAACGCATGCTGGCCAACTTGCTGGGCAATGCCCTCGAGTACGCGCCGGCGCATGCCCGCATCGCCTGCCATGTCCTGCGCACGCCCCTGGGGTGGATGGTGGAGATCGCCAATCCCGCCCCGGAGCTGGACGAAGGCGATGTCGCTCGATTCGGCCAGCGGTTCTGGCGCAAGCATGCGGAAGGCGGCACCGCGCAACATGCCGGCCTCGGCCTGGCGCTGTGCCACGCCTTGTCGGAGGCCGCGGGGATCCCGCTGCAGTTCCACCTCGAAGACGGCGTGCTGCATGCACGCGTGGGGCCGCTGCCGGCGCTCTGAAGGCACGGGCCAGCCCTCCAAAGCGAATCCAAAGCTTGCCGCGGCAGGCTGGCGGCTCCCGATCCGCAGAGCCGCCACGATGTCGTCTTCAGTCCGCCTGTCGCCCCGCACGCCCGGCCGCCCGGTCGCGGAAGGTCGCCGATGAGCACGCGCCTGCGCCGGGCACTGGGCGCCACGGCCATGCTGCTGGTCCTGGCGCTGGTGGGCTGGCGGCTCTGGCCGCGCACCGAGGCACC
>JAFLEC010000153.1 GCA_017302095.1 Lysobacterales bacterium
TGGTCCTGTCGCGGCTGATGCAGCAGGCGCCAGCGAACGAACTCCCCGTCGCGCCGCAGGCTGAACCAATTTCCGCACACCCGCAGCAGGAACACCACGTTCGCGGGCGCTGTACGTACTGAATCGAGCATCGGCTGGGCCTCTCAGGAGTCCCGGCCATTTTTCGGGCCGCCGCTGATAACGGCTGATAACGATCCAGATCAGGGGTTATCGAATGCACCAACTCAACCTCACTTTCGAGACTGGCCTGGCCCAGCGGTACCGCGATATCCGCGAGTGCTTCGCGGCGTGCGTGTATCAGCGTGGGCTTGGCCGGGTAGCGTCGTCCATCGACGCGCAGCCGTCGAACCTGTCGGCGATGCTGTCCGGTGAGCGCAACCTCGACCCCGCGCTGATCGAGCGCTACATGGTCGAGTTCAGCGACACCACGCCAGCCCTGTTCTGGGCGGCCAAGCACTTGCAGGACGCCAATGCGCGCCAGCAGCAGGCAATGGCACAGCTTCCCGGGTTGGTGGACCAGTTGCAGCGGCTGATGGCCGAGGCGGGGAGGGCGGCAGCATGAAAGTCCCCTTGATCGCCTGTCGGCTGACCGAGCGCAAGGACTTCGCCGACACCACCAAGGCCGTGTCCGAGAGCTTGCCGTACTACGAGCGCGAGGGTGTGGGCTACGTCCACTGCGCCAAGACGGTGTCGATGCACTACGACCTCCGTACCCGGAAACTGACGCACATCTCGGTCGGTTTCTGGTGCGGTAACCATGGCTTCCTGTACCCGGGCAACAAGCCCCCGTGCCGCCGGGGCGGTCGCCTGCCGGCAGTGATGCTCGCCGAACCCAGTCCCGGGCGCGTCGTATGCGCCACCTGCGCCGGGCGGTCAATCGGCAGCGGGCAGCAGGGCGACGCCAGGGTCGGCGGCCACGTCGCTAAGTACCGCCCGCACAGGCCGTTCATACCGGTTCGCGCGCGTCTCCAGCCAGGTAGCGCCGCATGACCCACATCGCCTACCACGTCACCACCGACCTCACCTCAGCCCAGCACATCGCAGCGGCTACAGCAGCCAGCAGGCAGGACGCGTGGATCCTGGCGATATTTCGCTCGGTCCCGCGCCCCATGACCGCGCTGGAGGCGCACCAGTGGAGCCAGGACGCCGATCACCATTGGCCCGAGGGCAGCACCCGCCGCGCCGTGACGAACCTCTACAAGGCCGGTCTGCTGGTCAAGCTCGGCACGGTCGAGGGCCGCTACCCCGGCGCACCGCACCACCTGTACGCGCTGCCGGAAGGGCAGGGGGAGTTGTTCGTGGGGAGGGCGGCGTGATGCGGCGCACGCAATACACCATGGAGACATGCCCCCCCCCCGGCGTGGCATCGACCAGGATCCTGGTCGCTATGCGGATCGCACTCCGGTTCCAGCACCGGACGCCCAGGCCACAGGAGCTGATGGCCGAGTTCGGGATGAGCCTCCCCACAGCCTACAGATGGATAGCCGCCATGCGCGCAGCCAAGGGGGAGGCATGATCGCCCGCCTCTCCGACTGGCTGCGCGAACGCAGGATCGCCCACCTACGCCAGCAGTTCGCCACCGCCTACACCATCGCCGACCGGCGCCGCCTGTGGCTCCGGCTGCGCGACGAGATCAACGACCGCTCGCCCGACCAGGTGCAGCGCATGGAGCGCGCCCGAGGGCTCGCAAGGAGTCCCGAGTAATGGCCAGGATCAGAACGATCAAGCCGGAGTTTTTCACTAGCGAACAACTCGCCGAATGTTCTCCGAATGCTCGGCTACTGTTCATCGGAATGTGGTGCTTCTGCGACGACCAGGGGATACACCCCGCGTCGCCGGCCCGCTTGAAGATGGAGGTGTACCCCGGCGACGACTTCACCAGGGACCAGGTGGCCGACATGGCCGACGAGCTGGTCAGGCACGGCTTGCTGCACGAATACGAGGTCGAAGGAGAGAAATACTGGCTTGTGACGGGCTGGAAGCACCAAAAAATCGACAAGCCGTCCAAGAAGTATCCGCTACCTCTCGCGGATAATTCGGCGAATGGTAGTGTAGCGGGAGACGACTCCTCACCCCCGGAAGGGAAGGGAGGGGATGTAGAAGGGAAAGGAGAGGAAGGGAGTAAAGCTTCTTCCGCTGCGCGGAAACGCGCGCCCCAGAAGCACCCGCTTCCCGAGGACTTCGGAATCTCCGAGCGCGTCCGGGCCTGGGCGGCCGAGAAGGGCCACGACCGCCTGGACAAGCATCTGGAATCCTTCCGGACCAAGGCGCAGGCCAAGGGCTACACCTACGCCGACTGGGACGCTGCGTTCATGGAGGCGGTCCGCGAGAACTGGGCCAAGCTGCCACCGGCGGCCAACGTCGTGCCGCTGGAGCAGCGCCCCGGCGGCGGGAGGCGAGAACTGTGACCGAATCCCCCGCATTCGCCGAGGAGGCCGTGCTGGCCGGCGTCATGGCCCGAAACGAGGCGCTCCACGATATCGCAGCGTTCACCACCGCGGCGCAGTTCACCAGCCCGATGCGGCGCGACCTGTGGGCCGCGATCCGGGAGCGCGTGCTGGCTGGTGAGCCTGCCGACCCGGTGACCATCTGCGACGCGTTGCCGCAGTACGGCGCCGACGTGATCGACCTGGCGTCGAACGTGGCCACTGGCGGCAATGTCGCCGCCTACGCCGCCATCGTCCGCGAGAACTGGCGGATGCGCGAGGCTGGAACCATCGGCCAGCGGCTGCTGCTGGGCGCCAGGGACCGCGACCCGGAATCGGTCGATGCCGCCATTGCCGCGCTGATGGCGCTGAACGCCGAATCGACGGAACACGAGTTCACCGGCAAGCAGATCGTGGCGATGGCGATGCAGGTGGCGCAGGCCGCGTTCGAGAACGGCGGCAAGCTGCCGGGCATCACCACCGGCCTGGACGAACTGGACGAAATCCTGGGTGGCTGGCACGACTCGGACCTGACCATCGTCGGCGGCCGGCCTGCGATGGGCAAGACGGCGTTCCTGCTGGGCGTGGCCGAGGCTGCCGCTGCTGCCGGCGCCAGGGTCGGGCTGATCTCGGCTGAGCAGCCGGCGGTGCAGCTTGGCATTCGCCGCGTGGCGCTGGCCTCCGGCGTGGGCGCCGTGTCGATCCGCTCCGGTCGGATCCACGACGAGGAGTGGAGCAAGCTCACCACCGGCATCCGCAACACTGCCGGCCACGACATCCGCGTCTACGACCGCAGCGCCATCACCCTGGACGAGCTGATTGGCATCGCCCGCAAGTGGCGCCACAGCCACGGGATCACGGCCCTGTTCGTGGACTACGCCCAGCGCATCACGGTGCCCGGTGTCGATCGCGTGACCGAGGTGTCGCTGATCGCCCGGGGTCTCAAGAACCTGGCGCGCGACCTGAATATCCCCGTGGTGTGCCTAGCCCAGGTGGTCAAGGGCGTGGATCAGCGGCAGGACAAGCGGCCGACCGCTGGCGACTTGGCCAACTCCGACGAGCTGACCCGTGAAGCGGACCAAATCCTGATGCTCTACCGGGATGAGGTCTACAACCCCAAGTCGCCCGACCCGGGAGTGGCCGAAATCCTGATCGAGAAGAACCGGCACGGGCCTACCGGGTACAAGCGCGTGCGCTTCGTGCCGGAAACCATGGCGTTCCAGTCGTTCGCCCGTAGCCACGAATGGGAGAGCGCCGCATGACGCCGGAACAGTACCACCGCGCCGAGGACGCAGGCCGAGCGGCGCGCCGTGCTGGTCGCGGTAGGGACACCTGCCCGCTGTACGGCATGGGCCGCGACGAGGCGCTGCTGCGGGAGGCGTGGTGGAACGGCTATGACGCGCAGGACGCCGAGATCGGGAAGCCGAAGGGGAGGGCCCGTGGCTGAGACCTTCACCCCGGCCGACTGGCAGCTACAGGGCAGCGAGCGCATGACCCCGAAGCAGCAGCGGATGCTCAACGCCGTCTGTGGCGACCTGTCCGCGCAACTGTCATGGCACGGCAACCGGCTATCGAAGGACGATTGGCGGCACATGCTGGCGGGCACGATGCTGGGCTGGCGGATGATGCCGGCGATTGACCGAGGCGAGGGCGCAGCCGGCTTCATCATGTTGGGCGGATCCAGCCTCAACCTGACCAAGACGCAGGCTGCCGAGGCGATCACGCAGGCGGTACAGATCGGCGACCACCCGGAGGACCAGGGCATTCGATCCCACCCGGTTCGGTGGTGCGACGCTGTGCTGCTGGGGCTGGGGTTCAACCCGCGCGACTTCGCGGAGGCGGCCTGATGCGCCCCGAGTTGCGCGACTGTGCTATCCGCGAGATCGGCTGCATCGTTTGCAGTGAACGCGGCTTGGGATTCGTCCCGTGCGAGAAGCACCACCTGCTGACCACTGGCCGGCACGGCACCGGAAAGCGCCGGGGCGAGACGTACACGGTCGGGCTGTGCCCGTACCACCACAGAGGCATCGGGGCGCCAGATGCAGCGCTGGGCCCTTCCTACGCCCGTGAGCCACGTCGGTTCAGGGAGTTGTACCCGGATGAATGGCTGCTGGATCGGCAGAACGAACTGATAGAGGCATGGAGAAAGAACACGATGGGAGCTGCGGCATGACCGCCCGAGTTGACGCATCGCGCGCGCGAGAACTGCTCCTGCCGTGGCCACCGGCCGCGCTGTCTCCGAACGCCCGCAACGGGCACTGGGGTAAGCGCAAGCGTGAAGCACAGCAGGCGCGAGAGGTGGCGTTCTACACGGCGCGGGAAGCCGGCTGGTGCGGTGACGACCTTCCGCAAGGCCGGCTGCATCTGTGGATCGACTTCTACCGCCCGCGCGTCCAGAACATGCCCGACGACGACAACATGCTGGCCAGGTTCAAGGCCTACCGGGACGGGATCGCCGACGCGCTGGGGATCGATGACGCCAGGTTCGTCTCGCATCCGTTCGTCCAGGACGAGGTGCGCAAGGGTGGTCAGGTTCGGGTTCGGATCAGTGGAGGTCCGGAGGGGGCGACCGGTAGCGGTTGGATTAAGACGGAATACACGGGAGGCGCGCAGCCATGAAGTTCGAGGCGATGACGCAGGCTGACATGGACCGCATGCCAGACGATGACCTGCGGACGCTGGAGAAGTCCACGCAGAAGCTGGCCGACGAGACCCAGCGCCAGGCCGCCCACTACCAGCGGCAGGCCGACCGGATGCGGAAGATGATCAAACAGAGGAAGCGCGATGTCGAACGTTCGTGAACTTGCCGGCGACCTGCACCCCGAGGGTGCCGGCGCGCTGGGCTTCGTGGAACCGGGCCTGGGTCGCCTCGTATTCGAGGTGTGCTGGACGCCATCGGGGCACCTGCTGCGCGGGAAGCTGCATGAGGCCGTGGTGGAGTTGGTGCTGCCCGAGATCGGCCGGCAGACCAAGCAACTGGTCGAGGCTCACCTGGACGTGC
>JAFLEC010000154.1 GCA_017302095.1 Lysobacterales bacterium
CTTCGCGTTCTCGATCTCGGCCAGGCGCAGGTCGTAGGCCGCTTGCAGGTTCAGCCACGAACGCGCATCACCACCGAAATAGCGCGCCAGCCGCATCGCGGTGTCGGCACTGACGCCGCGACGCTCACGCACCACGTCGTTGATGCGCGGCGCGGGGACACTCAACGCAGTGGCCAGCGCATTGGCACTCATGCCCAGCGGGAGCAGGTAGTCCTCGCGCAGCACCTCGCCAGGATGGATGGGGCGCATGCCGTTCTTGTACATGAGCGTGTCCTCAGTGGTAATCGACGATCTCGACCTGTTCCGGCCCGTCCGGCGTCCATCGGAAGCAGATGCGGAACTGGTCGTTGATGCGGATGCTGCATTGGCCCCTGCGGTCGCCCTTCAGCGCCTCCAGCCTGTTGCCCGGGGGGGCGCGCAGGAAATCCAGCGTGTGCGCCGCATCCAGTTGCACCAGCTTGCGCATCGCGACGTCGGCGAAGGCGGAGTAGAGCCGGGAGCGGCCGGTTTCGAACAGCTTGCGCGTCTCGTCGTCGCCGAAGCTCCGTATCATGCGCCGACGATATAACGTTTAACGTTAAATGTCAAGACGTGGCCGGAATCACAGGATGTAGCGCGACAGGTCCGGATCCTGCACCAGCCCGCCCAACTGGCGATCGACGTAGGCGCGGTCGACCACGACCTCGCCGCCCTTGTCCGGCGCCTCGAAGCTGAGCGATTCCAGCAGCCGCTCCAGCACGGTGTGCAGGCGCCGTGCGCCGATGTTCTCCTGGCGTTCGTTCACGTGCGCGGCGATCTCGGCCAGCCGCTCCACCGCATCCGGCGCGAACGCGAGGCGCACGCCCTCGGTGCCCATCAGCTCGACGTACTGCGTGGTCAGTGCCGCCTTCGGCTCGGTCAGGATGCGCACGAAGTCGTCCTTCCCCAACGCGGTGAGTTCCACCCGGATCGGGAAGCGGCCCTGCATTTCCGGGATCAGGTCGCTGGGCTTGGCCAGATGGAACGCGCCACTGGCGATGAACAGGATGTGGTCGGTGCGCACCGGCCCGTACTTGGTGCTGACCGTGCTGCCTTCGACCAGCGGCAGCAGGTCGCGCTGCACGCCCTCGCGACTGACGTCGGCGCCGTGGCCCTCGCTGCGCTTGGCGACCTTGTCGATCTCGTCGATGAACACGATGCCGTGCTGCTCGCAGGCCTCGATCGCGCGTTCGCGCACCTCTTCCTCGTTGACCAGCTTGCCGGCTTCCTCCTCCAGCAACAGCGGGCGCGCCGCGCTGATGGGCATGGTCTTCTTGTGGGTCTTGGCGCCGGCCAGCTGGCCGAACACCTGGCGCAGCTGCTGGCCCATCTCCTCCATGCCGGGCGGGGCCATGATGTCCACGCCGAGGTTCATGCTGAGGTCGAGCTCGATCTCGCGCGCGTCCAGCTCGCCGGCGCGCAGCTGCCTGCGCAGCTTCTGCCGGGTGGACGACTCCTGCGCCGAGGGTTCGGCGCCGATGTCGACGGTCGTGGTGCCGACCGGATTGAAGCCGAACGCCGGCGGCGCCTCGCGCCTGGGCAGCAGGGCGTCGAGGATGCGCTCCTCGGCGCGTTCCTCGGCCTGGGTGCGCACGCGCTGCTTGGCCTGCGCGCGGTGCAGCTTCACCGCGGTGTCGGCGAGGTCGCGGATGATCTGCTCGACGTCCTTGCCGACGTAGCCGACCTCGGTGAAGCGGGTGGCTTCCACCTTCACGAACGGCGCGTTGGCCAGCGTCGCCAGCCGGCGCGCGATCTCGGTCTTGCCGACGCCGGTCGGGCCGATCATCAGGATGTTCTTCGGCATCACCTCGTTGCGCAGCTCCGGCGCGAGTTGCGCGCGGCGCCAGCGGTTGCGGAGGGCGATCGCGACCGCGCGCTTGGCCGCGTGCTGGCCGACGATGTGGCGGTCGAGTTCCGCGACGATCTCGCGCGGGGTCATGGAGGAGGAGTCGGTCATGGTGTGTGTCCTGGCAGGGCGATCCCGGCGAGGGATGCCCGATCAACGAAGCGAGTATCGGGGAGCGGCTTGATCGGGCACCCGAGCAGAGGGATCGCCCGACCCGTCGTCAAAGCGTCTCGACCACGATGTTGCGGTTGGTGTAGATGCAGATGTCGCCGGCGATGTTGAGCGCCTCGGTGGCAATGGATTTCGCATCGAGTTCGGTATGCGCCAGCAGCGCGCGCGCCGCCGACAGCGCGTACATCCCGCCGGAGCCGATCGCGATCAGCCCGTCCTCCGGCTCGATCACGTCGCCGGTGCCGCTGATCACCAGCGAGGTTTCGGCATCCGCCACCGCCAGCAATGCCTCGAGCTTCCCGAAGCGGCGCTCGGTGCGCCAATCCTTGGCCATCTCGACCGCGGCGCGGGTCAACTGGCCGTGCTTCTCCAGCTTGGCCTCGAACAGTTCGAACAGGGTGAACGCATCGGCCGCCGCGCCGGCGAACCCGGCCAGCACGCGACCGTCCTTGCCGAGCCGGCGGACCTTGCGCGCGTTGGCCTTCATCACCGTGTGGCCCAGCGTGACTTGGCCATCGCCGGCGACCACCACCTGGCCGCCGCGGCGGACCGAGACGATGGTGGTGGCGTGGAACACATGCGGGTTCTGGCTGGGATCCATGGCGTTCTCCGTTGGAACCGGTGATGTGGGGCTGCCCGCCCCGGGTTCAAGCAGGAGCGCGCCCGTGCCGCCAGCGTTGGTCAGCATCGCCATCCCCGTCTTCGACACCGTCCGCTTCCTGCCAGCCACGCTGGACAGCCTGCTGGCGCAGGACCACGCCGAATGGGAAGCGCTGCTCTGGGAGGATGGCTCGACCGACGGCTCGGCGGAGATCGCCGCCGCCTACGCGGCGCGCGACCCGCGCTTCCGCCTGCTCGGCGATGGCCGCAACCACGGCATCGGCGTCGGCCTCGCCCGTGCCCTGCGCGAAGCGTGTGGCGAGTACGTCGGCGTCGTGGACGGCGACGACCTGCTGGCGCCGGACGCGCTGTCGACGATGGTCGCCTTCATGCAGGCACGGCCGCAGTTGGGGATGGCGTACTCGCAATACGTGGAGATCGACGAGGCCGGCCACGTGCTGGGCCCGGGCACGCGCTTCCGCATCCCGTATTCACCGGAACGCCTGCTGCTGGACTTCATGACCTACCACTTCCGCCTCGTCCGCGCCGACGCCTACCGCGCACTCGGCGGCTTCGACCCCGCGCTGGACGTCTCCACCGACTACGACTTCTGCCTGCGCCTGTCGGAACGCTACCCGGTCGAGCACCTGCCGCGTGCCCTGTACGCCTACCGGATCCGCGCCAGCTCGGTGTCGCAGGGAAGCCGCCTGCGCCAGGTGCGCACCGCCTTCGAGGCTGCGCAGCGTGCCTTGCACCGCCGCGGGATGGATGCGACCCACGCACTGTCGCTGGGGGTGCGCGCACGCCACGTGCTCAAGCCCAAGCCGGCATCGGCGGCGCCGCCATGACCGGGCCGGACGTGTCGCTGCTGGTGCCGGTGCGGGGCGCGGGGGCCTTCCTCGCCGATGCGCTGGCCAGCCTGCGCGCACAGACCCACCGCGCATGGGAAGGCCTGCTCGTCGGCATCGGCACCGATCCCGCCATGCTGCATGCGGCGGCGGCCGGCGATCCGCGCCTGCGCGTGTTCGAACATGATGCCGCGACCGAGGCCCAGGCCCTGCACGCCGCCGCCCTGCAGGCGCGCGCGGAGGTGCTCGGCGTGCTCGATGGCGAAGACCTGCTGGAAGCCGATGCGCTGTCGGCGCTGGTCGCGGTGTTGCACGAGTGGCCCGATGCCGGCATGGCCTACGGGCGGCACGTGCTGGTCGATGCGACGGGCCGTTTGCTCGGCCCGGGTCCGTTGTGCGAGCTGCCGTACACGCCCGATGCGCTGTTGCTGGATTTCATGACCGGTCCGTTGCGGCTGCTGCGCGCCAGCGCCTACCGCGCGGCGGGCGGCTACCGGGCCGCGCATGCGGACGCCATGGACTACGACCTGTGCCTGCGGCTGTCCGAGACCTGCGCGATCGCGCACCTCCCGCGGGCGACCTATCGCCGCCGGGTGCATGCCTCGGCCCCGGAAGTCGCGCGCTGGGCGGAGGGTATCCAGGCGCGCTACGCCGCCTTCGTCGACGCGGTCCGCCGCCGCGGCCTCGACGCGTGCTACGACTGCGCGCTTGAGATCGATAGCTGGCACATCCTGCAGCCGCGCGCCGGGGGCGGCTGACCCGCCATCACGCAGGTGCGGGGTTCTCCAGCAGCGCCCGCGCACGCGCCTGCAGTGCATCCCAGCTCGCCTGCAACTGGTCCGGCTTGGGATCGACGCGGGCGATCAGCGCCAGCGCCTCCTCCAGCTGCGCCACCCGCCATGCCAGTTCCGCGTAGTCCTCGGCGGCCACCAGCTCCACCCTGCGGTCCTGGCACACGCCGATGCAGGGTCGCGCGGCCTCCACCTTGCCGCAGCCGATGCAGCGCCAGCCTTCGATCGTCTCGACCATGGCGGCATGGTGCCGCCGCGCGGAGCGTGCCGCATTGAGCGCGGTCAAGCGCCGGCGTCGCCCTTGCGCTTGGCCCGCGGATGCGCAGCGTCGTAGACCCGCGCGAGGTGCTGGAAATCGAGGTGGGTGTAGATCTGGGTGGTCGCGATGTCGGCATGCCCCAGCAGCTCCTGCACCCCGCGCAGGTCGCCCGAGGATTCCAGCACGTGGCTCGCGAAGCTGTGGCGCAGCAGGTGCGGATGCACGCGCTTGAACACGCCCTGGCGCATCGCCAGCCGGCGCAGCCGGAGCTGCACCGCGCGCGAGGAAATCCGACGCCCGCCGCGACCCGGGAACACGAACCGGTCGGGCGCGCCGTCCGATCCCGCGCGCCACGCCTGCAACGCGCTGCAGGCATGCGAACCGACCGGCACCACCCGCTGCTTGCCGCCCTTGCCGAGCACCGTGACCAGTCCGGCGTCGAGGTCGAGGTCCTGCCAGCGCAGCGCGCAGGCTTCCGACAGGCGCAGGCCGGAGGAATAGAACAGTTCGAGCAGGGCGCGGTCGCGCAGCCCGAGCGGGCCTTCGGTCGGCACTTCGACCAACTGCACCGCCTCGTCGACATCCAGCACCTGCGGCAACTTGCGCGGCGCCTTCGGCGCGCGCACCGCATCGGCGGGGCTGGCGGCGATGCGGCCGTGCTTGAGCAGCCAGCGATAGAAGCTGCGGCAGGCCGACAGCCGGCGCTGCAGCGAGGTCGGGGACAGGCCGCGGCGATGCTCGGCGGCGACGAAGGCGCGCAGGTCCTCGGCGTC
>JAFLEC010000155.1 GCA_017302095.1 Lysobacterales bacterium
ACCGCCGCGCCGCTGGTCGCGCCGGGCCCCGATGCCGCGCGGCTGGCGCGCTTCGATGCCTTCGTCGCCTCGGTGCAAGAGGAATTCGACGTGCCCGGGGTGGCGGTGGCGATCGTCAAGGACGGCCAGGTGGTGCTGGAGCGTGGCTACGGCGTGCGCAAGCTCGGCGAGCCGGCCAAGGTCGACGCCCACACGATGTTCGCCATCGCCTCCAACACCAAGGCGTTCACCGCGGCGGCGCTGAACATGCTGCAGGACGACGGCAAGCTGAAGACCACCGACCGCGTCATCGACCACCTGCCGTGGTTCCGCATGAGCGATGCCTACGTGACCCGCGAGATGCGCATCCGCGACCTGCTGGCGCACCGCAGCGGCCTGAGCCTGGGCGCCGGCGACCTGCTGTACTGGCCCACCACCACCTACACCACCCGCGAAGTCGCCGAGCGCCTCAAGGACGTCCCCCTGACCGGCGGCTTCCGCGAGCAGTACGCCTACGACAACATCCTGTTCGGCGTCGCCGGGCTGGTGGTCGAGTCGGCGTCGGGGATGTCGTTCCAGCAGTTCCTGCAGACCCGGATCTGGGATCCGCTGGGCATGACCGAGACCCGCTACAACAGCGACGACCTCAAGCCCGGCGACAACGTCGCCACCGGCCATGCCAAGTTCGACTTCAAGGACCTGCGCCCGGTCGGGGTGACCAGCTGGCGCAACGTCTCCGGCGCCGGCGGCATCTATTCGAGCGTCCATGACCTGTCCAAGTGGATGAATGCCCAGCTGGCCGGTGGCGCGATCCCCGGCAGCGGCGGCAAGCGGCTGTTCTCCGAGCAGCGCCAGCGCGAGATGTGGTCGGTGCTCACGCCGATCCCGGTCGGCAAGCCGTCGATCCCCGGGCTGGCCGCGGCCACGCCGAACGCGATGGGCTATGCGCAGGGCTGGCAGGTTTCCGATTACGCCGGCCACAAGCTGGTCTGGCACACCGGTGGCTGGCCGGGGCAGGTGTCGCGCCTGACCCTGTTGCCGAACGATGGCATTGGCGTGGTGGTGCTGACCAGCGCCGAGGCGGGCGTGGCGTTCAACGCGATCACCTACGAGGCGATCGACATGATGCTGGGCAAGACCGGCCACGAATGGCTCAAGGGTTACGCCGCCGCGTTCGCGAAGGCACAGGGCAATGCCGACGCCGACTGGCAGAAGCACGTGGCCGCGCGCGACGCGGCATCGAAGCCGTCGCTGCCGCTGGCCAAGTACGCCGGCACCTACCGCGACCCGTGGTACGGCGACGTCGTCATCCGCCAGGGCAAGCGAGGCCTGGAGATGCAGTTCGGCAAGACCGCGGAGCTGCTGGGCGACATCGAGCACTGGCAGCACGACAGCTTCATCGTGCGCTGGCGCGACCGCGGCCTGAACGCCGATGCCTTCGTGAATTTCTCGCTGGATGCCGACGGTGCGATCCGCGAAGTACTGATGGAGCCGGTGTCGCCGCTGACCGACTTCAGCTTCGACTTCCAGGACCTGCGGCTGGCGCCGGTTGCGGAAAAGGGGTCGGAGTAGATTTCCTGCCCGCCGGGGTTTGAACGGCCGGCGGTACGGGCCCGGGAAACGCCACCCTGGCCGTTTTTCCAGGCCTCAGCCCGGTCCCGCGTCCAGCGATGCCGCTTCGGCGGCCTCGGCACGGGTGCGGGGCCTGGCGTGGTGGCGCGGGATATCGTCCGCGTCGAGCAGGGCTTCGATGCGGTTGAACACCTCCGCGCGCGAGAACGGCTTCTTCATGAAGTCGTCGGCGCCGATGCGCTGCACGTAGAACTGCTCGGTGGCCTGCGCGTTGCCGCTGATCATGATGATCGGCACGTCCTTCGTCGCCTGGTCGCGGCGCAATGCGCGCAGGGCGTTGAAGCCGTCCATGCCGGGCAGGACGATGTCGAGGAAGATCAGGTCCGGGACTTCGCGCCGCGCGATCTCGATGCCGGTCTCGGCGTCGTAGGCTTCGAGCACCTCGAACTGGTTCTGCTGGAGCATGCGCTTGAGCAGGGCAACGATGGTGGCCGAGTCGTCGACGACCAGGACGCGGGTCCCGGCGCGGGCATTGCGCCGTGTCTTCTGCCTGCGCTCGGGCCCGCCGTGGTCGGCTGCCTCGGCGTCGGATGGCTCGTCGACGACGACGGCGGCCGCGGGCGCTGGCGCCGCCGAGGGTGCCGGGGCTTGCGGTGAAGCCGGTGCCGGCTTCCGTCTCAGGAAATCGAAGAAGGCCATCGTGCCCCCCGCTTAACGTCCCGATGATCTTACCTGAACGGCTGCAATGGCTCAGCGGCGTGAGTGCATGTCCGCCGCCAGCGCGGCCATGCCGTACAGGCGGGCGACGCGGCCCCA
Organism: Lysobacterales bacterium; assembly: GCA_017302095.1. Lineage (GTDB taxonomy): Bacteria > Pseudomonadota > Gammaproteobacteria > Xanthomonadales > Xanthomonadaceae > Thermomonas. The sequence goes on from JAFLEC010000155.1 coordinate 2,368, forward strand.
GGCCAGCGCCATCGCGGCCAGGCTGGAGACGCCGAGGCCGATCAGAAAGGCGCCCATGCCCGGGCCATCGACGTGCTGGCGCAGCGACATCACCAGGCCGAACAGCGCGACCCCGAGCAGGGTGGTGACCAGCCAGGTCGCGAGTACGGCAAGCGGGCGACGCAGCAGCAGCTTGAACCCGCGCCACCAGGCCTTGAGCACCGAGCGCAGGCGCCCGTCGGCCGCGATCCAGCCGCGTCCGGCCTCCAGGCTGGCGTGCGCGAGCACGAACAGCAGCGCGCCGATCCCCAGACCGATGCGGCGCCCGGCATCGAGTTCGGAGGCGAGCACGGCGTTGTCGTGGGCATCGGCATTGGCGGCGAGGATGGCGCTGCCTACCGCGACCGCGACCCCCAGCGGCAGCGCCGACCACAGCAGCATCCGCAGCATCGGGCCGTATTCGCCGATCGCGCCGCGCAGCAGGTCGCCGAAGCCGAGGCGCGCCGGTGAACGGATCGCGGCGATGGTCGCGCCGGCCAGCAGCGGCGAGGCCATCAGCATCAGCAGGGCGCCGGCCATCGCGCTGCCGCCGAGCAGCGGCAGCGGCGCATTGCGCGCCATCACCAGGTCCGCCAGCAGGCCGGGTGCCTCGCCTTTGGCGATCGCATCGGCATGCACCGAATGGTCGAAGGCGGCGCCGAGCCAGCTCCAGGCGGGCAGCGCGGCGAGCAGGGCACAGGCGAGCGTGGCGAGGGCCCACAGCAGCCACAGGCGCCATTGCATGGCACCGCGCAGGCCACGGCCGATGGCGGCGACGGTCGAGAGCGAAGTCGTGGACATGGTCGGGCGCCTCAGACGAAGGAGAAGAATGCGAACAGGGACTGCAGGAGCGCGGCGAAGTCGCCGAACCAGCGGCGCTTGGCGCCGGGGTTCGCCTCGATCGTGCGGCTGTCGTCCAGCTCCGAACGGTCCATGTTGACCCGGCCGTCGGGGTCGAGCTCGGCCGAGACCGCCTTCGACGCGGTGTTGAAGGTGAAGCGCTGCCAGCTGCGGTCGCTGGTCACCGCCATGTCGCGCTTGCTGCCGTCGGCGAAGGTGACGCGCAGGGTCTGCGGGGCGATCACCCCGTTGCGGCGCACGACCACCACGGTCTCGTACGGGAACGGACCCTGGCCCGGCTTGGCATCGGGATGCTTGGCCTTCCAGGCATCACGGCGCGCCTTGATCGCCTTGTCCAGTTGCGCATTGCCGACCAGCACCTGCCGGCCCTTGAACATGCGGTAGCCCGGCAGCGGCAGGACCTCGCGGCTGTCGAGCCGCGAGACGGAATCGTCGATGCGCCCGGTGCCGTAGATGAAGGCATTGAACACGCCGTCCACGATCGCCGGCTGCCCGGTGCCCTCGGCCAGCGCGTCGCGCAAGTCTGCGGTGCCGGGGTGGCGGAACTTCCAGCGCGCGTAGTAGAGCTTCATCGCGCGCTCGAGTGCAGGCGTGCCGACCTGGAGCTCCAGGTGGTGCATCGCGGTCGCGGTGCGCGAGTACACCGTGCCGTAGCTGCCGCTGGACAGCCGGTCCCAGGAGTTGTTGCCGAGCGGATCCGCGGGATCGCCGAGGTTGGCGCCCAAACGCTCCATCAGGAACGGGGGGATCCGGGTGCCGGCGCCGAACCGGCGTGACCAGGAACGGTCGATCGCGAGATCCTGCTTGCGCTCGGTCATCATCCGCTGGTTCCAGTACTCGTTCATGCCCTCGTCGAGGTAGGGCTCCTCGAACTCGTTCGAGGCGAGGATTCCGTAGAAGTAGCCATGCCCGAATTCGTGGATGGTGACGAAGTCCAGCATCCAGCGGCCGATCGTGCCGGGCGCCACTTCGGTGGTGCTGTCGGCGGTGAAGAAGGTCGGGTACTCCATGCCGCCGGCTTCGGTGGCGCCGTACGGCGGCACCACCGCGGTCACGGTCTTGTAGGGATAGGCGCCCAGGGTGCGAGAGAAATAGGCGAGCGAGTCGATCGTCGCCTGCATCACCGGCTCGGCGTTCGAGGCGTACTCCGGGGTGTACAGGACCTTGACCTCGACCGGGCCCAGCGGGCCGTTCCAGGTCTTCACCATCGGCTTGGCGTAGCGCTTGTCGGCGGTCCAGGCGAAGTCGTGGACGTCGTCCTGCAGGTAGCGATGGGTGGCCTTGCCGCCCTTCTCGACCGGCTTGCCCGCGAGCGCGCCGGTGGCGCCGACGATGTAGTCCTTGGGCACCGTGATGCGCACGTCGTAGCTGCCGAAGTCGGCGTAGAACTCGCTGTGCAGGTGGAATTCGTGGGCGTTCCAGCGCGGCGCGGTGGCACCGCGCTCGCCCGGCAGCTCCAGCACCGCGATCTTCGGGAACCACTGCGCGACCAGGTGGAAGCTGCCGTAGTAGCCGGTGCGCGCCACCACCCGCGGCAGCTGGTCGAAGAAGTCGATGTCGAGGGTGGTGCTGGCGCCCGGCGCGACCGGTTGCGGCAGGTCGATGCGGACCACGCTGCGGTCGGTCTTCGGGCCGCCGTCCGGCTGCACGTAGGTCCAGGTCGCCGCGGCGCCGCCCTGCGCCACCTTGTCCAGGCGGATGTAGCCGTATTCGCCGTCCTTGGTCTTGACGTTGCTGCGGAAGCCGCTTTCGCTGGCGCGCTGCTCGGTCATGAAGGTGCTGCCCGGCCCTTCGAAGCCGTTGAGGTACAGGTGCAGGTAGACGCTGCAGACCGGCTGCGCGCTGCGGTTGCGCCAGGTCAGCGCCTGCTTGCCCTTGAGCGTGTGCTTGACCGGGTCGAGTTCGGCGTCGATGGAATACGCCACGGTCCGGTTCGACAGCGTCGGCTCGTTGCCGGTGCGCGGGCCGCCCCAGGCGTCGGGCGCGCTGGACGTGCGGACCGCGGCGGCGTCGGC
>JAFLEC010000156.1 GCA_017302095.1 Lysobacterales bacterium
GCGGCTGGCGCGGCCGGCGTGGTGGATGCGCTGGGGCTTCGATGTCGGCCTCGGCCCCGCCGCCGACACGCCGATGTCGCGCTGGGAAGAGGCCTACGTGCCGATGCGCCTGGCCGAGGGCCTGCGTGAGGCGCGGCTGCCCGACGGCCGGCCACTGGTCGCGGCCGAAGAGCAGGTCGCGCCGCATCGCATCGCCCCGGAACCGCGGGAACAGGCGTTCCCGCTGTGGCCATGGGTGCTCGGCGGACTCGGCCTGGCGATCGCCTGGCTGCTGCTGCGCTCGCGCCGGCCACGTACCGCGATGGCCGTCGCCGGGCCGTTCTGGCTGATCGCCGGACTGCTCGGCGCGACGATGCTGTTCCTGTGGCTGGGCACCGAACACCGCTTCGCCTGGGCCAACCGCAACCTGCTGCTGCTGCCACCGACCGCATGGCTGCTGCTGCCGGGTGCCTGGCGTGGTCTGCGCGGTCGCACGCCGGGCACCGTGTTCCGCGCCATCCTGTGGGTGCAGGCGGCCGCCGCCGTCGCCGCACTGTTCGTGTACTGGCTGTCGCTGGTCCCGCAGGCGAACGCGCACTGGATCGCGCTGCTGCTGCCCCTGCATCTCGCCCTGCTGACCAGCGCTCGCCGCGCCGCAACGCCGCCCTGACCGACCACGCGCTGCCGGCGACGGGTTGCCGCCACCGGCCGATCGCGGCACGATGCCGCGCATGCAGACCCCGTCCTCCGTGCCCGTTCCGCCCGCGCCTCCGCTGCCTGCCTGCGTCGTCAACTGCGCGGTGTACCGCGACGGCGGTCGGACGGACATCGGCCTTGACGAGATCAGCGACATCCTCGCGGTCGACGACGGCAGCTTCATCTGGGTCGGCCTGTACGAACCTGAAGAGGCGCTGCTCGACAAGCTGCAGGAGGAATTCGGCCTGCACGACCTGGCGATCGAGGACGCGCACCACGCCCACCAGCGCCCGAAGATCGAGGCCTACGGCAAGTCGCTGTTCCTCGCCGTGCATACCGCGCAGCTGGTCGACGGCCATGTGCGCTTTGGCGAAACCCACATCTTCATCGGTCCGCGGTTCCTGGTCACCGTGCGCCACGGCGCCTCGCTGTCGTACCGGCAGGTGCGCGACCGTTTCGAGCGCGAACCCGAACTGCTGGCGCAGGGCCCGGCGTTCGCGCTGTATGGAGTGCTGGATTTCATCGTCGACAACTACCAGCCGATCGTCAACGACTTCCGCGACGAACTGAACGCGCTGGAGCACGAGATCTTCGCCGAGACCTGGCGCAAGGACACCATCGTCAAGCTCTACGAACTGAAGAAGGAACTCACCCAGCTGCGCCTGGCGGTGACGCCGCTGCAGGACATCCTCGCCCAGCTCACCCGCACCCAGATGACCCAGGTGACGGAGGAGGCCAAGCTCTATTTCCGCGACGTGCTCGACCACGTCGTCCGCGTCAACGACGTCATCGACACCCAACGCGAGATGCTCAGCGCGGCGATGAGCGTGAACCTGTCGATGGTGGCCATCCACCAGGGCGAGGTCGTCAAGAAACTCGCCGGCTGGGCCGGCCTGCTTGCCGTGCCCACGCTGCTCGCCAGTTGGTACGGCATGAACTTCGAGTTCATGCCCGAGCTCCACACCCGCCACGGCTACGCGGTGATGATCCTCGTGGTCGCCGTCGTGTGCATCGTGCTGTACCGCTACCTCAAGAAGGTGAAGTGGCTATAGGCGGATACGTAGACGATGCCGTACACGCAGTACATTCGACGAAGGGATAATTCCCGCTGTCCCGGAGTTTGGGGACGCTCCTCGTGACCCGGCCGATGGCGGTGCCATCCAAACCACCACGAGGAGATCCACATGAAAAAGACTTTCGCACTGCTGTTGGCAACCTCACTGCTGGCGAGCGCCCCCGCGTTCGCATGGGACCCGGCAGCACCCGCACGCGGCGTGGTCGACACCTTCGTCGACAAATGCCCCCAGGGACGCGCCGCCTGCGCACCCTTCACCGGCTATCGCGTCGAAGCCCAGGGCTGGGCCTGTTCGAATCCAGTCACGCAGGGCGGCGACTTCGACCTGAGGAAGCTGTCTATCGTGGCGGCCGTGAACAACTGGGTGACCGTCCCTCCGGTGTTCCATCTCCTCCAGCTGCAGAATCGCCCCGATGTGGTGGCGGCCGGCGCATGTCCCATCAGCGCCGTGGGCTTCAAGGTCGCCATCGATTATGGCAGTGGCCCGGTGTCTGCCTATCCGATGCAGCTGCGGTTCCTCTACGATGGCGTGATGCTGGACCCCAACCGTTTCCTGAACATGGGACCCCGCTGACCGGGACGCTTCAGGACCCGGGCTGCCGCACATCGGCACCCGGACCCTTCCCCGAAAGGCCGATCGATCCCGCATCCGTCCCGCACCTTGCCGCACCGCGCATTGACCGCAGGACTGTTCGGCGACACCCTGCGCGCACGGTCGCGGCGACCGGACATGCGACTTGAGCGGGGACGCAACGATGACGGCGATGAAGACGGTGGGCTGGGGACTCGTGTCGCTGCTGGGCGCGTTCGCGCTGGGAACGGTGGCGCTGTCGCGCGGCGAGACGATCAGCGCGTTCTGGATCCTCGCGGCATCGCTGTCGATCTTCGCGATCGGCTACCGCTTCTACTCGAAGTACATCGCCGACCACGCCTTGCGGCTGGACCCGACCCGGGCGACGCCGGCATGGCGGCGCAACGACGGCCTCGACTACGTGCCGACCGACCGGCGCGTGCTCTTCGGCCACCATTTCGCGGCGATCGCCGGCGCGGGTCCGCTGGTGGGGCCGGTGCTGGCGGCGCAGATGGGCTACCTGCCGGGGATGCTGTGGATCCTGTTCGGCGTGGTGCTGGCCGGCGCGGTGCAGGACTTCCTGGTGCTATTCCTGTCGGTGCGTCGCGACGGGCGCTCGCTCGGCGACATGATCCGCAGCGAGCTCGGCCACACCGCCGGGCTGGTGGCGATGGTCGGCATCCTCGCGATCATGGTGATCCTGCTGGCGGTGCTGGCGCTGGTGGTGGTGAAGGCGCTGGCGATCAGTCCCTGGGGCACGTTCACGGTGGCGGCGACCATCCCCATCGCGCTGCTGATGGGCGTGTGGCTGCGCTGGCTGCGGCCGGGGCGCATCCTCGAAGTCTCGCTGCTCGGGCTGGTGCTGTTGCTGCTGTCGATCTGGCTGGGCGGCCAGGTCGCGGCCTCGCCGGAATGGGCCGCGCGCTTCACCTTCGACGGCAAGGCGCTGGCGTGGATGCTGATCGGCTACGGCTTCGTCGCTGCGGTGCTGCCGGTGTGGCTGCTGCTGGCGCCGCGCGACTACCTCAGCACGTTCCTCAAGATCGGCACCGTGGTGCTGCTGGCGCTGGCGATCTGCGTCGCCCTGCCCGACCTGCGCATGCCGGCCATCACCCGTTTCGCCGACGGCACCGGGCCGGTGTTCGCGGGCAAGCTCTTCCCGTTCCTGTTCATCACGATCGCCTGCGGTGCGATCTCCGGCTTCCATGCACTGATCAGCAGCGGCACCACGCCGAAGATGCTCGAGAACGAGGGCGACGCACGCCTGATCGGCTACGGCGGCATGCTGATGGAGGCGTTCGTCGCGGTGATGGCGCTGATCGCCGCCTGCGTGCTCGACCCGGGCCTGTACTTCGCGCTGAACGCGCCCGCCGCACTGATCGGCACCACGCCCGAATCCGCGGCGCAGGCGATCTCCGGCTGGGGCTTCACGATCACGCCGGACATGCTGACCGCCACCGCGCGCGAGATCGGCGAGACCACCGTGCTCTCGCGCGCCGGCGGCGCGCCGACGCTGGCCGTCGGCATGGCGCAGATCCTGCACGGGCTGTTCGGCGGCGACGGGATGCTGGCGTTCTGGTACCACTACGCCATCCTGTTCGAAGCACTGTTCATCCTGACCACGATCGACGCCGGCACCCGCGTCGCGCGCTTCATGATCCAGGAAGTCATCGGCGTGGCCTACCCGCCGTTCCGCCGCACCGAGAGCTGGACCGCGAACCTGGTCTGCACCGCGCTGGCGGTCGCCGGCTGGGGCTGGTTCCTGTACCAGGGCGTGATCGACCCGCTGGGCGGCATCAACACGCTGTGGCCGCTGTTCGGCATCGCGAACCAGATGCTCGCCGGCATGGCGATGATCTTCGTGTGCGTGGCGCTGGTGAAGATGAAGCGCGAACGCTACCTCTGGGTCGCGCTGCTGCCGACCGCATGGCTGCTGGTGTGCACCATGACCGCGGGCTGGCAGAAGCTCTTCCATGACGACCCGAAGATCGGCTTCCTCGCCAACGCCCGCAAGTACGGCGACGCGCTCGCCGCCGGCGAGCTGGTCGCGCCTGCGAAGTCGATGCAGGACATGCAGCGGATCGTGTTCAACAACCAGCTCGATGCCGGCCTGTGCGTGTTGTTCATGAGCGTGGTGACGCTGATGGCGGTGCTCGGCCTGCGCGCCGCGCTCGTCGCCCGCCGGCAGGCGCAGCCGACCGCGCAGGAGACCTCGTATGTCGCGCTCGACGCCGTTCGCTGAGCGCCTGCGCGGCCTGTGGCGCTGGCTGGCGCAGACCGGCCGGCTGATCGTCGGCGTGCCCGATTACGACCTCTACCTCGCGCACATGCGGCGCAGGCATCCGGAGCGCACGCCCATGACCCGTGAGGCGTTCTTCGCGGACCGGCTGCAGGCGCGTTACGCACGGGGGGCTTCGCGCTGCTGCTGAGCCGCGGGCGGTCACGCCGGTGGTGTAGGCTGGAATGCCCGCCTCGCCATCGATCCGCATGCACCGCCCGATCGCCAACCTGCTGTGTTCGTTCGTGCTGCTCGGCGCGGCGCTGTGCAGCGCGTCGACCGTCGCGGCGGCGACGGCGAAATCCGCGCCGGCGCCGATCCTCGTCTTCGCCGCCGCCAGCCTGCAGGGCAGCCTGGACGACGTCGCCACTGCATGGACCAAACGCAGCGGGCAGGTCGTGAAGATCAGCTACGCCGGCAGTTCGGCGCTGGCGAAGCAGATCGCGCAGGACGCGCCGGCGGACGTCTTCGTCTCCGCCGACGAGCAGTGGATGGACACGCTGCAGACGCAGGGTGCGATCGATCCCGCGACGCGCTTCGATCTCGTCGGCAACCGGCTGGTGCTGGTCGCCCCCGCGGGCGGCGGCCCGCGCACGGTCGCGCTCACGCGACGGGGATTGGCGGACGCGCTCGGCGACGGCCGTCTCGCGATGGCGGA
>JAFLEC010000157.1 GCA_017302095.1 Lysobacterales bacterium
CGCGCCCATGACGTAGACCAGGCGCGCGGGCAAGCGCGCGGCGAATGCGTCGCCGCCGCCGCGCACCACGGTGGCGGCGAGGGTGAAGCCGGCACCGCGCAGTTGCGCGAGGCTGTTGTCTTCGCGGCCGAGGCGGACGAACGGCACTGCCTCCGCACCTCCTTCCGCGACCCGCGCCGCGGCGCCGGACAGCGCCAGCGTCGAGGCCTTGGGCAGCAGGATCGCGGACACCCCGAAATGCGCCGCGCTGCGCAGGATCGCGCCGAGGTTGTGCGGGTTGCCGACGCCATCCAGCCACAGCGCGCAGCACGGGCCATCCGGGAGTTCGCGCAACCAACTGGACAGCGGTTGCGGCGCTTCGCGCACGACGTCGGCGACCACGCCCTCGTGGTGCGCGCTGCCGGCGAGTTTCTGCAGGTCGGCCTCGGCGACCACGCGGTAGCCGATGCGATGCGCCACGCACCACTTCAGCATCGGCTGCAGCTGCGGGATGCGCGCTTCGGCGAGGTAGAGCTTGCGCAAGGCCGACGGGCGCCGGGCGAACATCGCGCGCACCGCGTTCAGCCCGTGCAGGCGCAGTTCCTCGTCGCGGCGCGCATGCGCCGGCGCGGCATCATCCGCATCCCGCGCCACGTCCTCGCGTGGCGGGTGCGGCGCGGCACTGCGTAACGGCGGGCGCGGCTTCCACGGCGATCCGCGGTCACGCATGGCCGCCCACCTGCGGCGTCTCCGCCTCGAGCGTGTCGAGCCGGTGCGCCAGTTCCTCCGGCGATCGCGTGAACTTCGCCAGTGCCGCGTAGAAGGCCGGCACCACGAACAGCGACAGCAGCGTGGAGAACGCCACGCCGAAGATCACCACGATGCCGATGGTCGCGCGGCTGGCCGAGCCGGGACCGCCGAACACCACCAGTGGCACCGCGCCCATCACGGTGGCGATCGAGGTCATCAGGATCGGGCGCAGGCGGACGCCAGCGGCCTCGACGATGGCGTCGTGGATCGCCCGGCCTTCGTCGCGCAGCTGGTTTGCGAACTCGACGATCAGGATGCCGTTCTTGGCCGCCAGTCCCACCAGCATCACGATGCCGATCTGCGAGAACAGGTTGACCGTGCCGCCGGTCGCCCACAGGCCCAGCAGCGCGCCGAGCACGCCCAGCGGCACCGTGAGCATGATTACCAGCGGGTGCAGGAAGCTCTCGAACTGCGCGGCCAGCGCCAAGTACACGATCAGAAGCGCCAGTGCGAAGGTCACCAGCACTTCGCCGCCGGACTGCTGCAACTCGCGCGACTCGCCCTTCCACGAGACCTGCGCATAGTCCGGGAGGTTGTCGCGCGCGGCCTGCTGCGCCCAGGCCACCGCCTCGCCCAGCGGGTAACCTTCCGCGAGGCGTGCGCTGAGGGTGATCGAGCGCAACCGGTTGAAGCGGTTGAAGGTACCGGGCTCGGCGACTTCGGTCAGCGTGACGAGGTTGGACAGCGGCACCAGGCTGCCGTTGCGCGCACGCACCTGCAGCGCGCCGAGGTCGGCCACCGAGGCGCGACCGCCGCGGTCGGCCTGCAGCATGACGTCGTATTCCTCGCCGTTGTCGACGAAGGTGGTGACCCGGCGCCCGCCCATCATGGTCTCCAGCGCGGTGCCGACCGCGGTCGCCGAGACGCCGAGGTCGGCCGCGCGCGCGCGATCCACCACGACGCGCATCTGCGGCCGGGTTTCCTTGTAGTCCGAATCCGCGCCGATGAAGCCGGGGTTCTCCGCCATCTTGGCCAGCAGGATGTCGCGCCACTGCGCGAGTTCGCGGTAGTCGGGGCCGCCCAGCACCATCTGGAACGGTTGCCCGCGGGTGCGCACCAGGCCGCCGCCGACCTGCGTGCGCACGCGCACGCCGCTCAGCCCCGAGAACTTCTTCTCCAGTTCGGACGCGACCTCGGCGGTGCTCTGTTCGCGCTGGTCCCAGGGCTGCAGGAAGATCATCGCGCGCCCGGTGTGCATCTCCTCGCTGGCGCCGAAACTGCCCGGCACGCGCGGGTTGGCGCGCAGGATCGGCTTGTCCGGGCCGATCTCGCCGGCCAGGATCTTCTCCACCTGCTGCATCTGCCGCACCGTGTAGTCGAACCCCGCGCCTTCCGGGCCTTCCATCACCATCTGGAAGCTGCCGCGGTCCTCCGCCGGCGCAAGCTCGGTGGGCAGCGCGCGGAACAGCAGCACGAGTGCCACCAGCGCCGCGACCATCAGCCCGGCGAACAGCCACAGCCGGTGCACGTGGCGGTCCAGCACGCCGCGGTAACCGAGCGCAAGCCGCTGGAAGCGCGCGTTGATCCATTCGCTGAGGCGGTTGCCGTGCACCGCATGCGGACCGGTGTGCGGGCGCAGCAGCTTGGACGCCATCATCGGCGTCAGGGTCAGGGCGACGAAGGCGGAGATCGCCACCGCCGCCGCCAGCGCGACCGAGAGTTCGCGGAACAGGCGACCGGTGTTGCCCTGCAGGAAGCCGACCGGCAGGAACACCGCGACCAGCACTGCGGTGGTCGCGATCACCGCGAACGCCACCTGCGCGGTGCCGCGGCGCGCGGCCACCAGCGCCGGTTCGCCGAGGTCGACCCGGCGCTGGATGTTCTCCACCACCACGATCGCATCGTCCACCACCAGGCCGATGCACAGCACCAGCGCCAGCAGGGTCAGCAGGTTGATCGAGAAACCGAACGCGTAGAGCGCGATGAAAGACGCGATCACGCACACCGGCACCGTGACCGCCGGGATCAGCGCCGCGCGCACGCTGCCGAGGAACAGCCAGATCACCAGCAGGACCAGCACGATCGCCTCCACCAGCGTCTCGTACACGCGGTCCACCGCCGCCGAGATGAAGGTGGTGCTGTCGTAGGCCACGTAGACATCGGTGCCCTTGGGCAGGGTCGCGCGGATGCGGTCGGCCTCGGCCTTGGCTTCCTCGGCGACGTCCAGGCTGTTGGCGGTCGAGGTCTTGACGATGCCGATGCCCATCGCCGGCTCGCCGTTGCTGCGGTAGTACGCGCGGCGCTCGGCCGACTCCAGCGCGACCCGGGCGACGTCGCCCAGCCGCACCACGTAGCCATCCGCGCCCTTGCCGACCGGCATCGCGGCGAACGCCTCGGGGGTGGTGTAGTCGCGGGCCACGCGCAGGATGAAATCGCGGTCGCTCGACTCCAGGCGACCGGCGCCCAGCTCCACGTTCTCGGCGCGCAGCGCGGATTCCACGTCGCCCGCGGTGAGCCCGCGCGCGGCCAGCTTGTCGGCATCCAGCCACACCCGCATCGCGTAGCGCTGGCTGCCGCCCATGCGCACCTGGGCGACGCCCTCGAGGCTGGAGAAGCGGTCGACCAGGTAGCGCTGCGCGTAGTCGGCCAGCTGCAGCAGGTCCATGCTCTCCGAGCGCAGGTTGAGCCAGATGATCGGGTCGGAATCGCTTTCGACCTTGCTGATCTCGGGCGCGTCGGCCTCCTCCGGCATGCGGTCGGCGACCCGGCTCACCGCGTTGCGGACGTCGTTCGCCGCGGCCTCGATGTCGCGGCTGGCGTAGAACTCGATGCTGATCCGCGAGGCGCCGTTCTGGCTGCTCGACTCGATGGTGTTGATGCCCTCGATGCCGGCCAGCGCGTCCTCCAGCGACTGGGTGATGCGGGTCTCGACCACGCTGGCGGACGCGCCCGGGTAGTCGACCTGCACCGAGACCACCGGCGGGTCGATCGCCGGCAGCTCGCGCAGGGTCAGGCGCAGGAACGACATCGCGCCGAGCACGATCAGCAGCAGGCTCATCACCACGGCCAGCACCGGCCGCTTGATCGACAGGTCGGAGAGCTTCATCGCTTACTTCGCCGCCGGCGCGGCATCGGCGGCGCCCTCGCGGACCTTGGCACCGGGCTGCAGCTTGCCGGTGCCCTCGACCACGATGCGCTCGCCCGCGGCGATCCCGGCCTTCAGCATCGCCTTGCCGGGGATCCGGCCACCAACCTCGACGTCGGCCTTCTCGACGCTGCCGTCCGGCTTGACCCGCCACACGAAGGTCTCGGTACCGACCTGCTGCACGGCGATCTCGGGCACCACCAGCGCCGGCCGGGTGGCACGCACCACCGCGACTTCCACCAGCATGCCCGGCTTCAGCAGGCGCTCCGGATTGGGGAAATCGGCGCGCACGGTGGCCGCACGCGAACCGGCATCGAGCCGGGCCGACACGGTGTCGACCGTGCCCTCGAAGCGCTGCCCGGGATACGCCGCGACCGTGCCCGAGACCGCCTGCCCCGGCCCGAGGCCGGCGAGGTCGGCTTCCGGCACCGGGAAGTCGACGAACACCCGCGACACGTCGTCGAGGGTGGCGATCGCGGTACCCGGGGTCACCAGCGCACCGGGGCTCACCTGGCGGATGCCGAGGACGCCGGCGAACGGCGCACGGATCACCCGGTCGGCGAGGTTGGCGCGGACCTGCGCGACCTGCGCGCGGGCGGCGTCGCGGGTGGCGCGTTGCGCATCCAGCGAGGCGCGCGCGACCAGTTGCTGGCGCGCCAGCTGGTCCTGCCGCTGGTAGAGCTGTTCGGCTTCCTTGAGTGCGGCCTCGGCCGAGGCAAGCAGCGCCTGCTGTTGCTGGCCGCTCAGGGTGACCAGCGGTGCGCCACGGGCGACCGCCTGGCCGCTCTCGAAATGCACCTGCTGGACGGTCTCGCTGACCTTGGCGGTGACCGTCACCGCCTCGCGCGCACGCACGGTGCCGAGGGCGCGCAGGGCATCGGTCCAGTCCTGTTCCCGCACGACCTCCGACGTCACCGGGACCGGGGCATTGTTGCGCCCGCCGGGGCCGCCTTGCGGACCGGGCGCCGCGTCCTTGCCGCAAGCGGCAAGCGCAAGGAGCAGGCATGAGGCGAGACTGGCGCGGCGAAGCGAGGCGTGCGTCATGGAGCGGCTCTGGGCGGGGGTTCCCGATTCTAGCGGGACGCGCGTGCAGGCCCCCGTGCCATCGGCTGGGGCAGCGCATGCACGACGGCGGTCAACGCGGCCCGCGGTCGTGCGTTGGTGCGTAGCCTCAGCCGGCGAACACGAGCCAGAGCATGCCCGCGGCGGCGGTGAGCGCCACCAGCAGCCAGCGCATCTCGCCGGGCCGGTCGCCCATCGCCACGGTGGGCTGTCGCTTGCCGTGGGCGAGGTTCGGCCCGGGGCGCGCCGCGGATTCGACCCGCGACTTCGCCGCGACCTCGCGGATCGCCTGCCGTGCATCGGCG
>JAFLEC010000158.1 GCA_017302095.1 Lysobacterales bacterium
CGCGCAGGGTCGCGGGATCGCGCGGACCGAGTACGCGCGTGCGAGCCTCCGCGACCCGTGCGAATTCGACCGCGGCCTCGGCGGGCAGGCCCAAGGCTTGGCGAACGCGCGCCACCGACTCCCGGAGATCCGCCGCCAGCAGCGGCTGGCCCGCGAAATCGCGGTCGATCGCGCTCCCTGCGCCAGCCAGGATGTCGTGGTCGACCAGCCCGCGCGCGACGTCGGCGGGGCTGGCATGCGCCAGTCCCTGCTCGAACCCCGCCAGGTTGCCGGGCGCGGCGGCCGCCACCTGGCGACGCAACGCGTTCGCCATGCCGGCACCCATCGATTCGATGTCGATGCCTTCGAGCATCGACTGCTGGAACGCGGCGACCTGCTCCAGCTGCGCGCTGCGTTGCTCGGCCACCGCACGCTGCGTGCGCGCCTGCAACAGGCCGTAGACGGACAGGCCCAACCCGCCGAGCAAGGCCAGCAAGGCGACGCTGGCGGCGAGCACGCCGGCGCGATGACGTTGCGCGAACTTGCGCAGCAGGTAACGGCGGGTCGCCGGCACCGCCTGCAACGGACGCGCATCCAGGAAGCGTTGCAGGTCGTCCGCCAGCGCCGCCGCGGATGCGTAGCGTGCGTTGCGGTCGTGGCGCATGGCCTTCGCCACCACCCAGTCGAGCTCGCCGCGGAGGGTCCTGCGCATCCGCGCCAGCGGCTGTCCCAGCGCGTGCTCCAGGCGGCCCGCCTCATCCGGCGGCAAGGTCGCCAGTTGCTCGGACGGCAACCGCAGTGTCCGCGCCTCGTCGGTCACGGTCTCCCCGGCCATCAGCGGCCGATGCCCGGTCAGCAGTTCGCTGAGGACCACGCCGAGTGCGTACACGTCGCTGCGGGTATCGACCAGCGATTGGTCGCCGGCGGCCTGCTCGGGGCTCATGTAGGCGGGCGTGCCGGCGACCTCGCGCCCCTCGGCGAGGCTGCCCGCGGTCGCGATCCCGAAGTCGATGATCCTGGGCAGCGGGCGTCCATCGACGTCATCGACCAGCAGGTTGCCCGGCTTGAGGTCGCGATGGATCACGCCCTTCTGGTGCGCGTGCTGCACGCCTTCGCAGATCCTGATGAGCAACGCGAGACGCTGCGCCAGCGGTATCGCATGCGCCTCGCAGTACCGCGTGATCGGGCTTCCCTCGATGAACTCCATCGCGAAGAACGGATGGCCCTCGCCGGTGGTGCCCGCGTCGTACACCTGGGCGATCGCCGGATGCCGCATCTGCGCGAGCAACTGCCGTTCGACCTCGAAGTAGGCCAGGTGCCTGGCGTCGAGCCTTTGCTGCCGCAGGACCTTGAGCGCCACCGTCCTGCGCACGGGCTCGAGCTGCTCGGCGCGATAGACGTCACCCATCCCGCCCCGGCCGACCAAGGCGTCGATGCGGTAGCGACCGACGCGCGTGCCCGGCGCCAGCGACGGAGCGCCGCCATCGTCGGCCGTCCCCGCGGAACGCGTGCGCGTCTGCAGCAGCGCGGTCCGTTCCTGGTCGTCCTGCCGGTCCTGTCCCATGCATCCCCCTCGCCCGGATTCTACGTGCCCGCCATCACGCCACGCGCTATACACTGGCCCCGCCACCGCGCGAGCATCCATGGATTCCCCTCACGACACCACCCAACGCACGCTGCACAGCCCGGGTCCACCGCGACCGGCCCGGCGCTCGGCCTGCGTGGTCGTGATCCATGGGGAGGGCCTGGGACGGCGCGCCGACATCGGCGATGCGCCGGTGCTCGTCGGCCGCTCGAGCGAGGCCGACCTGGTCATCGCCCACCAGAGCGTGTCGCGCTCGCATTGCCGGATCTGGCGCACCGAGGATGCCTACCGCATCGCCGACCTCGGGGCGACCAACACCACCCGGCTGAACGACGCCAAGCTGCACGGCGAACGCGAGCTGGTCGACGGCGACCAGGTGACGGTCGGCGAGAGCATCCTCAAGTTCATCAGCCAAGACAGCGTGGAGGCGAGCTACCACGAGGAGATCTACCAGCTCGCTACCCACGACGCCCTCACCGAGTTGTGCAACCGCCGGCACTTCGCCGAGCTCGCGGACAAGGAAATCGCGCGCGCGATGCGCCACGGCCGCCCGCTGTCGCTGTGCATCCTGGACGTCGACCTGTTCAAGCCGATCAACGACCGCCACGGCCACATCCGGGGTGACGAGGTGTTGCGCCAGGTCGCCGCGGTATTGCGCCGGCATGCGCGCAACGACGACGTCGCCGCGCGGATCGGCGGCGAGGAATTCGCGCTGTTGCTGCCAGAGTGCGCGGCCTCCGATGCGGCCCTGCTTGCGGACCGCCTGCGAGAGGCAGTCGCAAGCACCATGTTCGCCCCGGGCGGCGAGGCGCAGCGGATCACGGTCAGCATCGGGGTGGCTGCGTTGGCACCCGATCGCGATACCCGCCCGGCCCTGATGGCCGCCGCTGACGCCGCCCTCTACCGCGCCAAGAGCGAAGGCCGCAACCGCGTCCGCGTCAGCGAGTGACCGCCGCGTCCCGCCAGGGGCGCAGGCCGCGGAACACCAGCAGGTAGCAAGCGACCGCCCACGCGCTGGCGGCACACCATCCCGCGATGATGTCCGAGGGGTAGTGGACGCCGAGGTAGACGCGCGACAGGCCCACCAGCAGCACGAACGCCATGCCGGCGAGGGTGACCGGCACCCGCCATGGGGTGCGCCAGGCGAGCAGGACCGCCACCCAGGCGAGCGTCATCGAGCCCATCGCATGCCCGCTCGGGAAGCTGTAGGTGGCCTCTGGCGCGATCGACGCCCACAACGACGGACGCGCGCGCGCGAACCATTGCTTGGTCGCGAGGTTGAGCAAGGCCGAGCCACCCAGCGCAAGGCCGGCGAACAGGCCCTCGCGCTTCCAGCGCTTCATGCCCAGCCAGGCGACCAAGGCCAGGTCGACGGGCACCACGCCCCATTCGTAACCCACGGCGGAGACCGCCACGAAGAAGCGATCGAACCCGTGCGTGGCCAGCTCGCGCGCGAGCAGGAGCAGTGGCGCATCGAATGCGAAGGCTTCGCCGTCATGCAGCTCCTCGGCAAGCGCGCCGAAGCCCCAGAGCGGCAGCAACACGCCCGCGAACAGCAACAGGAGCCTTCGCCAGCGCTGCCGCAGGAACCACAGGCCGAAGCGCGCATCCTCGCGGAGCGCGGCAGCGGCTTCGGCAGGCTCATGCGGTAGGCGATGCCCCGAATTTCCGTTCGACATAGGCGTCGATCAACCCGATGAATTCGCTGGCGATGTTCGCACCCCGCAGGGTGACGGCCCTTTCACCATCGATGAAGACCGGCGCGGCCGGCGCCTCGCCGGTGCCCGGCAGGCTGATGCCGATGTTGGCGTGGCGCGATTCGCCCGGCCCGTTCACCACGCAACCCATCACCGCCAGGGTCAGGTTCTCGGCGCCGGGCCGGGTGATCTTCCATTCCGGCATCTTCGCGCGGACGTGTTCCTGCACCACCTTGGCGAGTTCCTGGAAGAACTCGGAGGTGGTGCGGCCGCAGCCCGGGCATGCGGTGACCATCGGCGTGAACGCGCGCAGGCCCATGGTCTGCAGCAACTCCTGGGCCACCACCACTTCCTGCGTACGCGACGCGCCGGGCTCCGGCGTGAGC
The DNA here is from genome assembly GCA_017302095.1 of Lysobacterales bacterium. Lineage (GTDB taxonomy): Bacteria > Pseudomonadota > Gammaproteobacteria > Xanthomonadales > Xanthomonadaceae > Thermomonas. The sequence continues at coordinate 3,648 of JAFLEC010000158.1, forward strand.
GAGACGCGGATGGTGTCCCCGATGCCTTCCTGCAGCAGCACGGCCAGCGCGGCGCTGGAGGCGACGATGCCCTTGCTGCCGATGCCGGCCTCGGTGAGCCCGAGGTGCAGCGCGAAGTCGCTGCGCGCGGCGAGGTCGCGGTAGACCGCGACGAGTTCCTGCACCCCGCTGACCTTGGCGCTGAGGATGATCCGCTCGCGCGGCAGGCCCAGTTCCACCGCGCGCTCGGCGGAGTCGAGCGCCGAACGGATCAGCGCCTCGCGCAGCACCCGCCCTGCATCCCACGGTACGGCGCGCTCGTGGTTCTCGTCCATCAGCCGCGCGGCCAGCGCCTGGTCCAGCGAGCCCCAGTTGGCCCCGATCCGCACCGGCTTGCCATGGCGGATCGCGAACTCGATGAGTTGCGCGAACTGGGTGTCCTTCTTCTTGCCGAAGCCGACGTTGCCCGGGTTGATGCGGTACTTCGCCAGCGCCTCGGCGCAGGCGGGCTCTGCGGCCAGCAACTGGTGCCCGTTGTAGTGGAAGTCGCCGATGATCGGCACCCGGATGCCCATCATGTCGAGCTTCTCGACGATCCGCGGCACCGCGGCGGCGGACTCGGCATTGTTCACCGTGACCCGCACCAGCTCGGAACCGGCGCGCCACAACTCCGCCACCTGCTTCACCGTCGCGGCGACGTCGGAGGTGTCGGTGTTGGTCATCGACTGCACGACCACCGGGGCGGCGCCGCCGACCTGCACCCCACCGATGGCGACCTGGCGGGTCGCGCGGCGCGGGTCCGGGCCGAAGCGGCCGGCATCGTGGCAAGGCGGGGATTCGACGGGCGTGGGCGCGGTGCTCATGGCCCATAGTTTAGTCTGGCCGGGTGAACACCGATCCGGCGCGCGACCACGTCCTCACCCCCAGCCAGCTGAACACGCTGGCGCGCGACCTGCTGGAGGGCAGCTTCCCGCTGGTGCTGGTGGAAGGCGAGATCGGCAACCTGTCGCGGCCGGCATCCGGGCATCTCTACTTCACCCTCAAGGATGCGCGCGCGCAGGTGCGCTGCGCGCTGTTCCGGCCGAAGAGCCAGTGGCTGTCCTTTGCACCGCGCGAAGGCCTGAAGGTGCTGGCCCGCGGCCGGCTGACGCTGTACGAGGCACGCGGCGACTACCAACTGGTCTGCGACTCGCTGGAAGACGCCGGCGAGGGTGCGCTGCGCCGCGCCTACGAACAGCTCAAGGCCAGGCTGGAGGGCGAAGGCCTGTTCGACCCGTCGCGCAAGCGCCCCCTGCCCGCCTGGGTGCGGCGGGTCGCGGTGCTGACGTCGCCTTCGGGCGCGGTGGTCCGCGACATCGTCAGCGTGCTCCGGCGCCGCTTCCCGCTGGTCGAGGTGGACGTGCTGCCGGTGCCCGTGCAGGGCGACGGCGCCGCCCCGCAACTGCGCGCCATGCTGCAACGCGCCGCCGACAGCGGGCGCTATGAGGTGCTCGTGCTCGCCCGTGGCGGCGGTTCGCTGGAAGACCTTTGGGCCTTCAACGACGAGGCGCTGGCGCGGGCGATCGCCGCATCGCCGGTGCCGGTGGTC
>JAFLEC010000159.1 GCA_017302095.1 Lysobacterales bacterium
CGGACCCGCAAGAGCGAGAACGCGGTGAATGCGCATGCCTTCGAGGCGATCAACCGCGCCTACAGCAACGATGCCTTGCTGCCGACCCTGCTGCGCGGGCACGCGCTGGGCCTGGCCGGCAGGTTGCCGCCGCTCGCGCGCGCGCTGTGGCGGCACGCCGCGGGCGTCTGAGCCGAGTAACGGGAACGGTCAGCCCGCGCGGGCCGGTGTCGCGAAGACCGTGATCTCCTCGCGATCGTGGTACAGCTGCTTGGCGCGGATCGTCAGCGGCCGTTGCGCCTGTTCCGCGAACAGGTCCAGGCACAGCCGGGTTTCCTGCCAGCGTTTCTTCATCGGCAGCTTGAGGTTGAAGATCGCGTGGCGGGTCCAGCCTTCGCGCATCCACGTGGCCATGCGCTCGGCGACCCGGCGCGGCTGCTCCACCATGTCGCAGACCATCCAGTCGAGCGCCTGCGCCGGCTGCCAGCTGAAGCCGTCGGCGCGCAGGTGTTCGATCAGGCCGGTGTCGAGCACGTGCTGGCGCAAGGGGCCGTTGTCGATCGATTGCACCCGCAGGCCGTGGCGGGTCAGCACCCAGGTCCAGCCGCCGGGGGCGGCGCCGAGGTCGGCCGCACGCATGCCCTCGCGCAGCAGGCGCCGGCGTTCGTCGTCGTCCAGCAGCACCAGCAGCGCTTCCTCCAGCTTCAGTGCCGAGCGCGACGGCGCGTTCGCGTGCATGCGCAGGCGCGGGATGCCGAGCGGCCACGGCGCGCTGTCGTCGGGGTCGCCAATGGCGAGCAGGGCGTGGTCGCCGGCGATGAGGCAGACATGCAGTCGCGGCAGTCGCGCATCGTCCTGCGCGGACAGCAGCCCGGCCTTGCGCAACGCCGGGCGGAGCGCGTTGCCGAGGCTGCGCGCGAGGCCCGCGAGCGGTTTGCCGGCCTCCGAATCCGGATGTTCCATGACCAGCTGCCCGAGGCGAGCTGCGCCGGTACCGGCGTGGCTGCGCAACGCGTCCAGCATCGGCGCGATGCGGTCGCGCGGGTCCAGCCCGCGCAGGTCGGCGAGCAGGCGCAGCTTCTGGCGGGCGAAGATCAGCGACGACCACGGCAGCGCACGCGACAGCGCGACGGCGTCCTCGCACGCGAACACCACGTGGCCGCTGTCGCGCTCGGTGCGCGCATAGCCGGCGAACCCGGCTTCCGCGGCGCGATCCGTCAGTTCGCCGGCCAGCTCCGGCTCGAAGCCCGCACGGCAGTAGCAGAGCAGGCCGTCCATCGCGCCGGGCTCAGTAGGTCGCGCCGCCGCTCTCGCCGTAGGCGCGCAGCACCGCGCGCGCGGCATCGCGCTCGATGTCGCGCACCACGGCGATGCCGCGGGATTCGAGTGCGCCCACCCAGTCCGCCGGGAGCGGGCCTTCGTCGAATTCGGTCAGCGCTTCCACGTCTTCGCTGCGCGCGCCGATCAGCAGGCGGTCGATGCCGGCCCAGACGGTGGCGCCGTAGCACTGGCAGCAGGGCTGCGAGGACGTCGCGAGGGTGATCGGCCCGAGCGGACGGTCGTCGGCATCGCGGTTCAGGCGCAGGCGCTGGGTCCGGCCCTGCGCCAGCATGTAGGCCATCATCTCGGCATGGGCGACGCTGCAGGCGTGCGGCACCACCCGGTTCACGCCGACCGCGATGATGCGGTCGTCCGGGCCGAACACCGCGGCGCCGAACGGGCCACCCGAATTCGCCTCGATGTTGCGCCTGGACAAGTCGATCGCCAGCGCGACCTTCTCCGCATCGGACGGATAGGCGCGGTTGGCGTCCACGGCGTCGTGCACCCACGCCGGCAGGGTCAGGTGGACCTGCGCGTAGAGCACGCTTACTTGCCCGCCCAGGTGTCGCGCAGGGTCACGCTGCGGTTGAACACCGGCGTGCCTGGCGCGTGGTCGTAGCGATCGGCCACGAAGTAGCCGGTGCGCTCGAACTGGAACGACTGCTCGGGTGCCGCGGCGGCGGCGGCCGGCTCGACGTAGCCGGTGACGACCTTGCGCGACTCCGGGTTGAGGTAGTCGACGTAGGACTTGCCGTCGTCCTCGGCGTCCGGGTTCGGCACCGTGAACAGGCGGTCGTACAGGCGGATCTCCGCCGGCACGCCATGCGCGGCGCTGACCCAGTGGATGGTGCCCTTGACCTTGCGGTTGGCGCCGTCCATGCCGGGGCGCGATTCGGGATCCAGCGTCCCGCGCAGTTCGACCACGTGGCCGTCGGCGTCCTTGACCACCTCGTCGCAGCGGACGATGCCGGCGCCACGCAGGCGCACGTCGCCGCCCACGGTGAGGCGCTTGAAGCCCGGGGGCGGTACTTCGGCGAAGTCGTCGCGCTCGATCCACAGCTCGCGCGAGAACGGGATCGCGCGCTCGCCCTGCGCCGCATCCTTGGGATGGTTGGCGAACGCCAGCGATTCCTCGTGGCCGGGCGCGAGGTTGGTCAGCACCAGCTTGAGCGGGTCGACCACCGCCATCCGCCGCGGCGCATGCGCGTCGAGGTCGTCGCGCAGCGCGCCTTCGAGGATCGAGATGTCCAGCAGCGAGTTCTGCTTGCTGATGCCGACGCGGTCCACCATCAGGCGCAGGGCGGAGGCGGTGTAGCCGCGGCGGCGGATGCCCTGGAGGGTGGGCATCCGCGGATCGTCCCAGCCGTCGACCAGGCCGTCGGTGACCATCGCCAGCAGCTTGCGCTTGCTCATCACCAGGTAGTTGAAGTTCAGGCGCGAGAATTCGATCTGGCGCGGGGTACCGGCTTCGCGCGGCAGGCCCTGCGCAAGCAGCGGCTCCAGCAGCGACGGGTTGCCGGCGAGGTCCACCTTCGCCACGCACCAGTCGTACAGCGGGCGGTGGTCCTCGAACTCCAGCGTGCACAGCGAGTGGGTGATGCCTTCGATCGCGTCGCTGAGCGAATGCGCGTAGTCGTACATCGGGTAGATCGGCCAGTCGTTGCCGGTGTTCTGGTGCTCGACGTGCTTGATCCGGTACAGCGCGGGATCGCGCAGGTTGATGTTGCCGCTGGCCATGTCGATCTTCGCGCGCAGGGTGCGCGCGCCGTCGGCGAACTCGCCAGCGCGCATGCGCCGGAACAGGTCGAGGTTCTCCTCGACCGTGCGGTCGCGGTAAGGCGAGTTGCGGCCCGGTTCGGTGAGGCTGCCGCGGTAGGCGCGTACCTCCTCGGCGGACAGGTCGCAGACGAAGGCGTCGCCTTGCTTGATCAGCTTCTCGGCGGCGAGGTAGAGCACGCCGAAGTAGTCCGAGGCGTGGCGCAGGCTCGCCCAATCGAAGCCCAGCCAGCGCACGTCGTCCTGGATCGCGCGCACGTACTCGGGGTCTTCCTTGGCCGGGTTGGTGTCGTCCAGTCGCAGGTTGCAGCTGCCGCCGAACTCGGCGGCCACCCCGAAGTCCAGGCAGATCGCCTTGGCGTGGCCGATGTGCAGGTAGCCGTTCGGCTCCGGCGGGAACCGGGTCTTGATCGCCGCGTGCTTGCCGCTGGCCAGGTCGTCGCGGACGATCTGGCGGATGAAGTCGGTGCGGACGGGGGCGTCGGCGGCGTTCGTCGGGGCGTTCGAGGACACGGGCACGGGCTTGCATTGGGAGCCGGGTAGTGTAGCGGAGGCTCGTCGGGATGCGGTTTCAGCCCAGCTGGCACGCTTCCTGCTTGGCATGTTTCCGAAGGGGGGGGCATGCAGACGGTCTATGACGCGGCGAACGTGATCGACGCCCACTTGGTCCGCCAGGCCCTCGAGGCCGAAGGGATTCCTGCCTACGTGAGGGGTGAAGCCTTGGCGGGCGCTATCGGCGAACTCGGCGTGTTCGGGCTGGTGGCGGTGATGGTGCCGGTCGCGGCCTGGCCGGCCGCGCGCGACCTTGTCGAGGCGATGGGTCTGGCCGGCCGACCGGATGCCCCCGCCGTGGACGATCCGGGCGGGGAGGCCGCGTGTCCGGCCTGAGGCAGATGCTGCGGGGCGTGGGGCTCACGCTCCTGCTGGCCTTGCCCGCCGGTGCGTTGGCCTGGTTGGCCGACGTGGGTGCGGATGGCCGGACCGACGACGCGGTCCCGGTGCAGGTGGGTGCGCCCGGAGCGGTCGATGGGCGTCTGCCGTTCCGCAGCACCGGGGAGGGGGCGATCACCGCGCGCCTGGCCTTCACCTTGCCCGAGGGTGAAGGCGATCGCTGGGTCCTGTGGCTGTCCCGAGATGCCCTCGACGAGGTCCGGGTCTCGGCGCCGGGATGGGTGCCTCCGGCGCAGCATTTCCATGCTGCGCCAGATGATGCCTTCCCGGCTGGCTATGCCTTCCCCTTGCCGGCGGAGTGGCGGGGGGCGCACGCGGTGCAACTCTCGCTGGTCGGCGGGGTGCGCGCCGCGCCGCAGCCACGGATCATCAGCGACCGCACCATGCTGCGCATCGTGGCGCGCGATCGTGCGATCGCCTCGGCGATCTACGCCGCGATGCTGACCCTCGCCATTGCGGCATTGGCGCTCTACGCGGCGGTGCGCGACCGCGCGTTCCTGTGGTTCGCTCTCTACGCATGCACCGCCCTGTTGCTGGCTGCGGCGATGAACGGCCATCTGGTGGCCCTGTTGCCGCGCTCCCTGCTCGCCGCCGCGGGTGCGGGCGGGTTCTGGGCCACCATGCTGGTCTTCGCCGGGGTTGGCGTACGCACGGTGTTGCGCTATGCGGAAGACGGCGAGTCGGAAACGCCCGGCACGTGGCGCCTGCTGCCATGGGCGTATGTGGCGGCGGCGGCGGTGGCGCTGCTCGCCCCGCACGCCTGGGCCGCCTGGATCGGTTGGCTCGCCAGCCTCGGCTGGATCGTCGCCGTTTCGGCATCCTTCGTCCTGGTGTACGCGGCGGCGCGGCGCGGCGTGTCGATGGCGGTCGCGATGTTGGTGCTGCTGGCCTTGGTTGGCTTTGCGGGTGGTGCCCATGAGCTGATGCAGTCCGGCCGGCTGCCGGACAACGCGTGGACACGCTACGGGTATCAATGCGCCTTGGTGCTGTTTTCAGTGGTCCTCTATGTCGGCTTGTGCAGCCGGGTAGGTGCGGTGCGGCAGCGGCTGGACGACGAGGCGCAGGCGCGTCGGGCCAGCGAGCAGAGGCTGCGCCGTGAGCAGGTCCGCGGCGACCTGGCCCCGCAATTGCAGGCCGCGCTGCGCGATGCCGAGGACAGCGCGGTGGGACCCGTGGCC
>JAFLEC010000016.1 GCA_017302095.1 Lysobacterales bacterium
GGGGCCGCGGCCGCCGGCCGGCTTGTTGCCGTAAGGCTTGCGCGGGCCGCGTGCGCCATCCGGGTTGCGGTGGCCACTGGGGCCGGTGTCTACGCCATCCGGGACGTACCAGGTGCGCATCGCGGCGGGGTTGTCGCCGCGCTGCTCGCCCGGCTTCATCCGCTGCCCCTGCGCACGCGGACCCTTGGGCTTGAACGTCTTGTGCGCCTGCTTGGCCGCGGCCTCGCCACTGACGGTCAGCCCGCCATGCGGCTTGCGCGGTCCGCCGCGACGGTTGCGATCCTCGCGGACATGGTCGAAGCGGCGCAGTTCGCGGCCTTCGTCGGCGGTGCTGTGGCCGCCCACGTAGCCATGCCCGCGGGCATTGCCGGCGACCACGGTCTTGCCGGCTTTGCGTTGGCCCAGCACCGGCATCAGCGTCAATGCGGACGGCGCGCCGTCCTCCAGGCCCACGGCCTTGCGCAGCGCGTCGACCTCGGCCTGCGGCAATTCCTGCGCCTGGCCGCGCAGCAGCGGCTGCGGCAGGCGGACCTGGCCGTAGCGGATGCGCTTGAGCCGCGAGACCTGGCAGCCCTGCGATTCCCACAGGCGGCGCACCTCGCGGTTGCGGCCTTCCTTGAGCAGCACCCGGAACCAGTCGTGGGAGTCAGTGCCGCCGATGCGTTCGATTTCGTCGAACTTGGCCGGGCCGTCGTCGAGGGCGACGCCGCGCGCCAGCCGGTCGATGATCTTGTCGCTGACCACGTCCTCGCCCTCGGGGGCGCGCACGCGGCAGACGTACTCGCGCTCGACCTCGAAGCTCGGATGCATCATCGCGTTGGCGAGCTCGCCGTCGGTGCTCAGCAGCAGCAGGCCGGTGGTGTTGATGTCGAGGCGGCCGATCGCGATCCAGCGCGCGCCCTTCAGCACCGGCAGGGCGTCGAAGATGGTCGGCCGGCCCTCGGGATCCTCGCGGGTGGTGACCTCCCCCTCGGGCTTGTTGTACATCAGCACGCGCGCGGGGTCGGTCAGGGCGCTGGCGACGAAGGTCTTGCCGTCCAGTTCGATCTTGTCGCCGCCGGTGATGCTCATGCCGGTGCTGGCGGTTTCGCCGTTGACCTTCACCAGGCCGTCGGCGATGCGCTGCTCCAGCGCGCGGCGCGAGCCCAGGCCCGCCTGCGCGAGCACCTTGTGCAGGCGCTCCTCGATGCGCGGGGCTTCGGCTTCGGGTGCGGCCTTCGCCTTCAGGCTCAGCGGGCGGCGGGTCGATTCGTTATTGCTCATCTTTCTGCTCCGACGATGCGGCTTGCGCGTCGTCTCCGTTGGTGTCTTCGTTGGTGGCGTGTTGGGGATCGATGTCGCCTTCGTCGGCGTCATCGCGTTGCGTGGTGGCGTCGGTGCCGGAATCGACCACGTCCAAGCTATCGATTGCTTCGGCCGTCGCGTCGGTGGCTCCGACCGGGATCGCCGGCGCGAACGGCAGCTGCGGTTCCAGTTCGCCGATGTCCTTCAGCTCCGACAGCGGCGGCAGTTCGTCGAGCCGCTTGAGCCCGAAGTAGTCGAGGAAGGCCCGGGTGGTCGCGAGCAGTTCCGGCTTGCCCGGCACGTCGCGGTGCCCGACCACGCGGATCCAGTCGCGTTCCTCCAGCGCCTTGATGATGCTGCTGTTCACGGCGACGCCGCGGATCTGCTCGATCTCGCCGCGGGTGATCGGCTGGCGGTAGGCGATCAGCGCCAGCGTTTCGAGGGTGGCGCGGGTGTACTTGGTCTGTCGCTCGGTCCACAGCCGCGCGACCCACGGGTGGACGTCGGCCTTGACCTGGAAGCGCCAGCCGCTGGCCACTTCCACCAATTCGACGCCGCGCTCCGCGCAGGCTGCCTGCAGGTCCGCCAGCGCCGATTCGACGCTGCCGTCCGGCGCTGGCTCGTCCAGCGGGAACAGCCCCTTGAGCTGGACCAGCGTCAGCGGCTGGTGGGCCGCCAGCAGCGCGGCTTCGACGATGCGGGTGACGAGGTGTTGGTCCATGCGGTTCAGTCGTTGGAGTCGTTGGCGGCGTCGTCGTCGAATTCGCTCGACAGCTCGACGATGGCCGGGGTGCCCTCGGCCGAAGCCAAGGACTTGACGTAGATCGGCGCCAGCGGCGCCTCCTGGACGATGTCGACCAGTTGCTCCTTGGCCAGCGTCAGCAGGCCGAGGAAGGTCACCACCACGCCAAGCCGGCCTTCCTCCACCGTGAACAGCGACTCGAAGCGGTGGAACGCGCCATCGGCCATGCGTTCGAGCAGTTCGCCCATGCGTTGGCGGACGCTGAGCGCATCGCGCTTGATCGCGTGCTGGGTGAACAGCTCGGCCCGCTTGAGCACGTCGTGCAGGGCCAGCAGCATCTCCTTCATGTCCACCGGGGGCGGCAGCCGCACCGCGGCGCGGTCGGGCACGTGGGCGGCGACCACGCTGGTGTCGCGCTCCTGCCGGGGCAGGGTGTCGAGGTCTTCGGCGGCCTTCTTGTAGCGTTCGTATTCCTGCAGGCGACGCACCAGGTCGGCGCGCGGGTCATCCTCCAGGCCTTCCTCGCTCGGCGGCCGCGGGAGCAGCATCCGCGACTTGATCTCGGCCAGGATCGCGGCCATGACCAGGTACTCGGCGGCCAGCTCGAAGCGCATCTCGTGCATCGCCTGGATGTAGTCCACGTACTGCCGGGTGATCTCGGCGACGGGGATGTCGAGGATGTCCAGGTTCTGCCGGCGGATCAGGTACAGCAGCAGGTCCAGCGGGCCTTCGAAGGCGTCGAGGATGACTTCCAGCGCATCCGGCGGGATGTACAGGTCCTTCGGGATTTCCAGCACCGGCTGGCCGAGCACGGTCGCCAGCGGCATTTCCTGCTGCTGCGGGCGGGCGTTCGGATTTTGGGCGGGCGCATCAGCCACGGGGGCGATGCCGGTTTCGGATGTCATCGGTCGGCGGCCCCCTCCGGGCCACACCTGTCGCTATGACCGCATGCGGTCGGGCTTGTGCTGCGTATTGCATACGCCATGCCGGTGCGCACGCACCTGTCGAAGGTCGCGTCGGAGCGGCGGGCGGGAACAGGACTGATCGGCGGGCGCGGTGCGGCGTGGGGAGCCGGGCGTCGCGCGGGGCCGCAGGATCAGGCCGGAAGCGATGGATCAAGGTTACGGGCTGGCGGGGTCGCTGTCCACTGGGTGGCGCCTACAATGCGCGCCGACGGTTCAGACGGGAGTGCGCCATGTGGTACGCGATCGAAGGCTACGACGGCAGCGACGTGCTGCCGCAACGGATGGCGGCGCGCCCCGCGCACCTGGCCCGCCTGCAGGCCCTGCGCGATGCCGGTCGCCTGCTGGTGGCCGGTCCGTGCCCGGCGATCGACGCCGAGGATCCGGGGCCGGCCGGCTTCTCGGGCAGCCTGGTCATCGCCGAGTTCCCCTCGCTGGCCGACGCCCGCGCCTGGGCGGATGCCGACCCCTACGTGGAAGCCGGGGTGTATGCACGGGTCGAGGTGCGGCCATTCCGCAAGGTGTTGCCGTGAGCGGCTGGACCGAGGCCGACCTGCCGCGCCTCAATCCGCAGCGGGTCGAGCGCATCCGGGCGCTGCTCGCCGACACCCTGCAGCCGCTGTCGCTGGACGTCGTCGACGACAGCCACAAGCACGCCGGCCACGCCGGTGCGCGGGGCGGGCAGGGGCATTTCGGGGTCGACATCGTGAGCGCGGCGTTCTCCGGGAAGTCCCCGTTGGCCAGGCACCGCATGGTCTATGCCGTCCTCGGCGACCTGATGCAGTCCGACATCCATGCGCTGGCGATCCGCGCGCGGACACCGGAAGAGGCGCGCGTGTCGCAATGACCTGCCATCGGCATGCTGCGCTGCCGCAGGAAATCGTTTCCAGTCGCAACCTGATCCCTTTGTAAACAATCAGTTAGGCGACGGGCGTTGCTGCCTGTTTGCGACTGCTGCGGCTCCCGCTTGCAAGGGGACTGGAAACGTTTACATTCCAGCCCGTTGCAAGCGCGCGGGGCGTTGGATGTCAGTGACCATCAAGGATGTCGCACGCGAGGCCCAGGTGTCGGTGGCCACCGTGTCGCGCGCCTTGAACGGCCAGCACAACGTGGCCCAGGCGGTCCGCGAGCGCGTGCAATCGGTGGCACAGCGGCTTCGCTATACCCCGCACCACGCCGCCCGCAGCCTGAGCAGCCGGCGTACCCGCACGATCGGGGTGGTATTGCCGGAGGTCTACGGCGAATTCTTCTCGGAATTGATGCAGGGCATCGACCAGGTGGCACGCGAGCATGCGCTGCACCTGCTGGTGTCGTCCTACCACGGCGATCCGCGCGAGCAGGGCGATGCCCTGCGTGCGATGCGCGGACGCGTCGACGGCCTGCTGGTGATGTCCCCCTACGACGACGTCGATGGCCACTTGGCCGATGCGTTGGCGATCCTCCCCGATGCGGTGATGATCGGCTCGCGCGCGGTCGCGGCCGGCCGGCGGGTCGGGATCGACAACCATGCCGGGGCGATGGCGATGACTGCGCACCTCGCCGCGATCGGCCATCGCCGGATCGCGTTCGTCGCCGGGCCCGACGACAACTTCGACGCCCGCGAGCGCCTGCGCGGCTACCGCGACGCAATGGCCGAGCACCTGCCGGGCATCGCGCCGGAGGTGCTTCCCGGCGACTTCCGCGAGGCCTCCGGGGCGCGTGCAGCGCACCGGCTGCTGGCGGCGCCGGCCTTGCCGGACGCTGTCTTCGCGGCGAACGACATGATGGCCCTCGGTTGCCTCTCCGCGTTCAGCGCCGCGGGCAAGGCGGTACCGGGCGACGTCGCGGTGGCCGGGTTCGACGACATCCCGCTCGCGCGCTACGTACCGCCGGGCCTGACCACGATCCGGGTCGACATCGCGGCGCTCGGTGCGGAGGCGATGCGCCGCCTGCTCGATACCGACGCCGACGCGGGCGAGAGCGACCGCCTGCGTTTGCCGCAGCTCGTGGTCCGCGCGTCCTGCGGCGGGCGGGCCTCCCCCGATAGCTCCTGAAACCGCCGCACACGTTGGTCCCGGCGCGAATGTACATGCAAACGAACGAGAACCGCACCACACCATCATCGATTCCTGGAGGGGACGTCATGAAGAGGAAGGGTTTCCACCCGCATCGCAACCTGCTGGCCTGTGCGTTGGCCAGTTGCCTCGTGGTCGGCGCCGCGCCTGCGTTCGCGCAGTCGGCCAATGCCACCCTGCGCGGCAAGGCGCCGGGCGGCGCGCAAGTCACCGCGGTCAACACCGCGACCGGGCAGACCCGCAAGGTCGCGGTGTCCGCCGACGGCAGCTACGCGCTGACCGGACTCGCGCCGGGCACCTACAAGGTGGACGCGGGCCCGGGCACCGAGAAGACCGTCACTCTCGCGGTGGCGACCTCGGTGAGCCTCGACCTGGGCACGGCCCCCGCGGACGGCGTCACCAACCTGGAGACCGTGACCGCGGTCGGGGTGGCCCTGCAGGAAGTGAAGACGTCCGAAGTGGGCACCAACGTCTCGCTGAAGACGATCAACACCGTCCCGCAGGTGACCCGTAACTTCCTCGAGTTCGCCGACACCGTGCCCGGCATGCAGTTCGAAAGCCGCCCGGACGGCACCACCCAATTGCGCGGCGGCGCGCAGCAGACCAGCGCCATCAACGTGTTCATCGACGGCGTCGGCCAGAAGAACTACGTGCTCACCGGCGGCGTGACCGGGCAGGACCAGAGCCGCGGCAACCCGTTCCCGCAGCTCGCCATCGGCGAATACAAGGTCATCACCTCGAACTACAAGGCCGAATACGACCAGGTCGGCTCGGCCGCGGTGATCGCGGTGACCAAGTCCGGCACCAATGAATTCGAGGGCGAGATCTTCGGGCGCTACACCGATACCGGCATGCGTGCGCCGACGGTGGCGGAGGATGCGACCGGCACGCCCAAGAAGGATACCGAGCAGAAGGAGTACGGATTCGCCCTCGGCGGGCCGATCATCAAGGACCGCATGCATTTCTTCGTCAGTTACGAAGCCAAGGATTTCGTGACGCCCTCGCCGCCGGTGTCCGCCCCGACCCAGTGGGCCTCCTTCGAGAGCTACCTGCCGCAGTCCGTGCAGGACCAGCTGGGCCCGGAGACCGCGCCGTTCAACGAGGACCTGTACTTCGCCAAGCTGAGCTGGGACATCAGCATGGACGACCGCCTCGAGCTGTCGTTCAAGCGCCGCGAGGAGGAGGGCCGCACCGACGTCGGCAACCGCACCACCGCCTCCGCCTCGAAGATCAACTTCAACACCGAGGATCGCTACGACCTGCGCTGGACGCACTACGGCGCATCCTTCCTCAACGAGGCGCGCCTGACCTACGAGGACGCGCTGTTCAACCCCGCGCCCTACAACATCGGCAACCAGTCGATCTACACGCGCGGGATCAGCCAGGGCGACGTACTGATCCAGAGCGACTCGACCAGCAGCCTGGCGATCCAGCGCAAGGGGCAGAAGGGCCCGGCCTTCCAGAACGACATCACCTTCAACGCCTTCCAGTGGAACGGCGACCACGTGGTCAAGGCCGGCTTCAAGTACAAGTCGGTCGAACTCACCCAGAGCGAGAACTCCGCGATCAACCCGTCGTTCCGCTATTCGGTCAACGATGGGTCGCTGCCGTCCAGCCCGTATACGCCAGTCGGCACCAACGCGATCCCGTACCAGGTGAACTTCAATACCCCGTTCGCGGGGGCGTCGCCGATCGTCACCACCAAGAGCAAGCAGTTCGGCCTGTACATCCAGGATGACTGGGACGTCAACGACAAGCTCCAGCTCAACATCGGCATCCGCTGGGACTACGAGAAGATCCCGTCCTACCTCGACAACGTGACCCCGGCCGAAGTGGTCGCCGCACTGACCGGCCCTGGCACGCGGCCGAACGTGTCCGCCACCTATGCCGAGCAACTGGCCAAGGGCGGCATCGACATCAACGACTACATCAGCAACGGCAACAGCCGCAAGGCCGACAAGAACAACTTCGCGCCGCGACTTGGCTTCTCGTACGACTTCAACGGCGACGAGTCGCTGGTGCTGTTCGGCGGCATTGGCCGCAGCTACGACCGCAACCTCTACGACTACATGGGCCTGGAGCAGGTGAAGTCGGCGTTGTCGAGCTACCAGATCCAGTTCATCGAGGCGTCGGGCTGCACGCCGTCGCCGGGCAGTTGCGTGCATTGGGATCCCAAGTACCTCAATGGGATCGAGGAACTGCAGGGGCTGGTCACCTCGCGCGTGCGCAATGGCGAGATCGACCTGCTCAACAACGACCTCAAGACGCCGTATTCGGACCAGATCTCGCTGGGCATCCGGGCCCAGCTCGGGGAGTGGAATGCCTCCGCCACGCTGGCCAACGTGCACAGCAAGGACGGCTTCGTGTTCACCCTGGGCAACCGCTACCCGAACGGCAATTTCTGGGACGCCCCGTCGTGGAATGCCAACGACGTCGCCCAGCCCTGGGAGCACTCGCCGCCCGGCTTCGGCTCGCTGATCCTCGGCGACAACGGCATCGAGACCAAGAGCACCCAGCTGCTGCTCAGTGCGGAGAAGCCGTACACGCAGGAGTCCGGCTGGGGCGTCACCGCCGCCTACACCTACACCAAGGCGCGGGGCAACCGCGGCAGCGACGAGCATTACGCATTCGACGGCGAAACCATCCAGGACTACCCCTTCATCTACCTGCACGCGGTGCCCAAGCACCGGCTGGTGCTGACCGGCATCTACGACCTGCCGTGGGGCATCACCGCATCGGCCAAGGCGACGATTGCCTCGCCGCTGCCGCTGAACTCGATCGTCGGCTGGTGGGAGTACGGCGCGACCCCGCGTCCGCCGCTGATCGTGGCGGCCTGGCCGTCGCAGTCGATCGGCATGAAGCAGCTGGATGTCGCCCTGTCGAAGGACTTCAAGCTCTTCGCGGGGATGAACTTCCAGCTGCGCGCGGATGCCATCAACGTCTTCAACAACAAGAACTACAGTTCCTACTCCACGAACTGGGGGTCCGGGGGCGTGTTCGATCCGGACGTGTCGCTGGTCACCACCGGGGGCGGCGTGAGCAGTTACAGCCAGGAACGCACGCTGTTCGTGAGCGGACGCCTGTCCTGGTGATGGTGGGCCTGGCTCGGCCTTGCCACGAGGCCCGCGCACGCGGGCCTCGTGCCGGCAGGGGATGGACATGAGCGCGGACGCGATCCGCAAGCTGGTGGTGGTCGGTGGGGGCTCCGCCGGTTGGATGGCCGCGGCGGCCTGCATCCGCCACCTCGGTCGTGCCTGCGAGGTCCACCTGGTCGAATCCGAGGAGATCGGCACCATCGGCGTCGGCGAAGCCACGGTGCCGCACATCCGCACCTTCAACAGCCATGCGCTCGGGCTGGACGAGGCCGAGTTCGTGCGCGCCACCCAGGGCACGTTCAAGCTCGGCATCCAGTTCCGCGACTGGGGGCGACCCGGCGAGGCGTATTTCCACGGCTTCGGCAGCGTGGGGCAGGACCTCGGGCCGGTCGCCTTCCACCATTACTGGCTGCGCGCGCGGGCGCTGGGCAAGGCGGAACCACTCGCGGCCTATGGGCTGCAGTCGGCCGCATCGGAACGCGGGCGCTTCCTCCCCGGCGCCAGCGATGCCCCGGCCGGTTCGCCGCTCGCGGCGGTGGCCTACGCCTACCACTTCGATGCCGGCCTGTACGCCCGCCACCTGCGGACCTACGCCGAGGCGCGTGGCGTGACCCGGCACGAAGGCCGGATCGTCGAGGTCGTGCAGCGCCCGGGCGACGGCTTCGTGGAGGCGGTCGTGCTCGAGAGCGGCGCACGCATCGAGGGCGACCTGTTCCTCGACTGCTCGGGCTTCCGCGGGCTGCTCATCGAACAGACCCTGCGGGCCGGTTACGAGGACTGGTCGCATTGGCTGCCCTGCGACCGCGCGCTGGCCGTGCCCTGCGAGCGCGTGGGTGACCCCACGCCCTACACGCGCTCGACCGCGCGCAGCGCGGGCTGGCAGTGGCGGATCCCGTTGCAGCATCGCACCGGCAATGGCCACGTCTATTGCAGCGGCTATACCAGCGACGACGAGGCCGCCGCGCTGCTGCTGGCCAACCTCGATGGCGCGGCGCTGGGCGACCCGCGCCCGCTGCGCTTCACCACCGGGAAGCGCCGGCGCACCTGGGACCGCAACGTGGTCGCGCTTGGCCTGGCCAGCGGCTTCATGGAACCGCTGGAGTCGACCAGCCTGCTGCTGGTGCAGACCGGGATCCTGCGCCTGCTCGACATGTTCCCCGACCGCGGTTGCGACCCGGTCCTGGTCGCGCGCTACAACGCCGCCACCGACTTCGAGTACGAGCGCATCCGCGATTTCATCATCCTGCACTACAAGGCCACCGGGCGCGACGACACGCCGTTCTGGCGCGATTGCCGCGCGATGCAGGTGCCGGCGTCGCTGCAGGACAACATCGACCTGTTCCGCCTGTCGGGACGGTTCTACCGCAGCGGCGAGGAGTTCTTCGCGCTGCAGAGCTGGGTGCAGGTGATGATCGGGCAGGGACTCGAGCCCGCGTCCTGGCACCCCTTCGTCGACCAGATGCCGGAGGAGGAACTGGTGAAGTTCATGGGACACGTGCGCGGGGTCATCGCCAACTGCGTCGAGGCGATGCCGCCGCACCAGGCGTTCATCGACCGTCACTGCAAGGCCGGGGTGCCGGCATGAGGCCGTGGCTGCCGTTGGCGATGGCGACCCTGCTGCTCGGGGCCTGCGAGGGCCGTGCCCCAGTCGCGGATGCCGCCGTACCCGCAGGTGCCCCCGTGGTCCGCGAGTTGCCGCCGGTGGTCGAGGACCTCGAGCGGCGCACCTTCGACTGGTTCTGGGAGCTCGGCAACCCGGTCAATGGCCTGGTGCCGGATCGCTGGCCGACGCCCTCGGCCTCCAGCATCGCCGCGGTCGGGTTTGGCCTGACCGCCTACGGGGTTGGCGTTGAACGCGGCTGGATCAGCCGCGAGCAGGCGGTCGACCGTACCCTGGCGACGTTGCGCTTCTTCGCGCGGGCGCCGCAGGGCACCAATGCCGCCGGGGCGTCCGGCTACAAGGGCTTCTTCTACCATTTCCTCGACATGGACAGCGGGCTGCGCGCCGGCACCAACGAGTTGTCCACCGTCGATACCGCCCTGCTGCTGGGCGGCGTGCTGTTCGCGCAGAGCTACTACGACCGCGACGATCGCAAGGAGGCCGAGATCCGCCGGCTGGCCGACAAGATCTACGGGCGGGTCGACTGGACCTGGGCGCAAGCGCGCAAGCCGCTGATCGCGATGGGCTGGAAGCCGGAGGAGGGCATGCTCAAGTACGACTGGCAGGGCTACAACGAGGCGATCCTCGTGTACGTGCTGGCGCTGGGCTCGCCCACGCATCCGGTCGGCGAGGATGCCTACCAGGCCTGGACCGCCACCTACGACCGCACCTGGGGCAAGTTCCACGGGCAGGAGCACCTGAGCTTCCCGCCGCTGTTCGGCCACCAGTATTCGCATGTCTGGATCGACTTCCGCGGGATCCGCGACGCCTACATGCGCACGCGCGGCATCGACTACTTCGAGAACAGCCGGCGCGCGGCGTATGCCCAGCAGGCCTACGCGATCGACAACCCCGGCGGCTGGGCCGGCTACGGCAAGGCGGTGTGGGGCCTGACCGCCAGCGATGGCCCGATCGACGCCAGCTTCGAGTTCGACGGCACCACCCGGCTGTTCCGCACCTACGCACCGCGCGGCGCCGGCATCGAGTACGTGCTGGACGACGGCACCCTGGCGCCGACCGCGGCGGCGGGTTCGATCGCCTTCGCGCCCGAGATCGCGATCCCGGCGATCGAGGCGATGCATGAACGCTACGGCAAGGACATCTACGGGGAGTATGGTTTCCTCGATGCCTTCAATCCCAGCTTCACCTTCGCCGATGCCGACCTCAAGCATGGCCGGGTCACGCCGAGTGGCTGGGTCGATGGCGATTACCTCGGCATCGACCAGGGCCCGATCGTGCTGATGATCGAGAACCACCGCAGCGGTTTCGTGTGGGACGTGATGCGCCGCAATCAGCACATCCGCCGTGGCCTCGCGCGCGCCGGTTTCAGCGGCGGCTGGCTGGATGCGACGACGCCCGACGCCGCTGCGGCCGCGCAGGGAGACCGGGCCGCCGGCACCGGCAAGGGCGGTTGATCGATGCGCGGGCGGATCGCCGCATGCGTGCTCGCGCTGGTCGCCCTGGCCGGATGCGCGCGCGACGATGGCCGCCAGGTGGTGCAGTTCTGGGCGATGGGCCAGGAAGGCGAGGCAGTCGCGCGCATGCTGCCGGAGTTCGAGCGCCGCCATCCCGGCATCGAGGTCCGCCTGCAGCAACTGCCGTGGACGGCGGCGCACGAGAAGCTGCTGACCGCGTTCGCGGGCGACGCGTTGCCGGACGTGGTGCCGATGGGCAACACCTGGATCGCCGAATTCGCGGCACTGGACGCGCTGGAGCCGCTGGACGCGCGGATCGCCGCGCACCCGGGCTTCGATGCGGCGGATTTCTATGCCGGCGCGTGGGACAGCGGGGTCATCGACGGCAAGGCTTATGCGGTGCCGTGGTACGTCGAGACCCGGCTGCCGTACTACCGCCGCGACCTGTTGGCGAAGGTCGGGGTGGGATCGCCGCCGCGCGACTGGGAGGCCTGGCGCGCGGCGATGCGGGCCGTGCGCGACGCGGGCGCCAGCGAGTTCGGCATCCTGCTGCCGACCAATGAATTCGAACCGCTGCTCAACCTGGCCGTGCAGCAGGGCGAACCCTTGCTGCGCGACGGCGGGCGCTACGGCAATTTCCGCAGCGCGGGCTTCCGGCGCACGCTCGCGTTCTACAAGTCGCTGTTCGACGAAGGCCTGGCCCCGCGGGTGGACAACACCCGCATTTCGAACGTCTGGAACGAATTCGGGCGCGGGATGTACAGCTACTACATCAGCGGTCCCTGGAACATCGCCGAATTCCGCAAGCGGCTGCCGCCTGCGCTCGCCGACGCCTGGGCGACGATGGCGCTGCCGGGTCCCGATGGCCCGGGCGCATCGGTGATCGGCGGCACCAGTTTCGTGGTGTTCCGCAGCTCGCGCAGCAAGGACGCGGCATGGGCGCTGGTGGCCTGGTTGTCCGAGCCCCGGCAGCAGCGTGAACTGCATCGCCTGGTCGGCGACCTGCCGCCGCGGCGTTCGGCGTGGCGTGATCCGGCACTCTCGGGCGATGCCAACGCGATGGCGTTCCGCGCCCAGCTCGAGCGCGCGGTGCCCGCGCCGAAAGTCCCCGAGTGGGAGCGCATCGCGCAGGACATGCGCATCGTCGCCGAGCAGATGGTGGCCGGACGGCTGAGCGTGGACCAGGCCGCGGCCGAGCTCGATCGTCGCGCCGACGCGATCCTCGCCAAGCGCCGCTGGATGCTCGACCAGCAAGGAGCTACGCCGCGATGAAGGAGCGCACCGCGGGGTGGGTGTTCGCCGGACCGGCGCTGCTGGCGATCGCGCTGTTCTTCGCGGTCCCGGCGCTGGCGTCGCTGGCGCTCAGCTTCACCGATTTCGACATCTACGCGCTGGCAGACCGCGCCAACCTGCGCTTCATCGGATTCGGCAATTACGCGGCCTTGCTGCAGAAGCCACTGTTCTGGAAGGCGATGGTCAACACCCTGTGTTTCGTGGTGTTCGGGGTGCCGCTGATCGTGGGCGCCTCGCTGGCCGCGGCGCTGCTGGTGAACTCGCGCATGCTGCTGTGGCGGCCGGTGTGGCGGGTGGCGCTGTTCGCGCCCTTCGTGACCACGCTGGTGGCCACCGCGGTGGTCTGGAACTACCTCCTGCACACCCGCTACGGGCTGATCAACTACGGCCTCGGCCAGCTCGGCATCGCCCCGGTCGACTGGCTCGGCGATCCCGCGACGTCGTTGCCGGCGATCCTGCTGTTCGTGGCATGGAAGACCTTCGGCTACAACATGGTGATCTTCCTGGCCGCGTTGCAGGCGGTCTCCGGCGACCTGCTGGATGCCGCGCGGGTCGACGGTGCGGGCTGGTGGATGCGGCTGCGCCACGTGACCCTGCCGGCGATCGCGCCGACCGTGCTGCTGGTCTCGATCCTGACCGTCGCCGGGATGTTCCAGCTGTTCGCCGAGCCCTACGTCATGACCCAGGGTGGTCCCGAGCAATCCACCGTCACCGTGCTGTACTTCATGTACGAGGAAGGCTTCAAGTGGTGGAACCTCGGCTCGGGCGCCGCGGTGGCCTTCATCCTGTTCCTGTGCATCCTGGCCGTGACCCTGCTGCAACTGCGCGTCGCGCGCCGGGCCGGTGCGCTGTGATGCGTCGCCACGACCTCACGCGCCTCGCGTTCACCGGCGTCGCCGCGATGGTCGCGCTGCTCGTGCTGGCCCCGTTGCTGTGGATGGTCGCGGTCAGCCTGATGCAGCCCGGGCAGGCGGCGCAGTTCCCGCCGCCGCTGTGGCCCGCGCATCCGACCCTCGACAACTACCGCACCCTGTTCCAGGACTACGGCATCGGGCGTTATGCGCTGAACAGCCTGCTGGTCTCGACGCTCGCGACCGCCCTGGCCCTGCTGTTCGTGGTGCCGGCGGGCTACGCCTTCGCCAAGCTGCGCTTCCGCGGCCGCGACGCGATCTTCCAGGCGCTGGTCGCCGCGCTGGTGGTGCCAGGCCAGATCGGGATGCTGCCGCTGTTCCTCGAACTTAAGGCGATGGGGCTGGTCAACAGCTATGCCGGCGCGCTGGTGCCGTGGCTCGCCGGCATCTTCGGCATCTTCATGGTCCGGCAGTTCTCCCTCGGCATCCCCAACGAGATGATCGAGGCCGCGCGGATCGACGGCGCGGGCGAGGGTGCGATCCTCGGGCGGATCGTGATGCCGGCGCTGAAGCCGATCCTGATCACCCTGGCGCTGTTCGTGTTCCTCGGCAGCTGGAACGACTTCATGTGGCCGCTGATCGTGCTCGCCGACCAGGACCTCTACACCCTGCCGGTGGCGCTGGCCGCGCTGAGCCGCGAGCACGTGCAGGACAACGAACTGATGATGGCCGGCTCGGTGGTGACCACGCTGCCGGTGCTGGTGCTGTTCCTCGCATTGCAGCGCCATTACCTGGACGGCCTGCTGGCCGGGAGCGTGAAGGGGTGAGTGCCGATGTCGCCGTTACGCCGCCGCTGGCGCCTGCCCGGGATCGAACGATGAAGTGCTGCTGGGCGCTGGCCGCGATGCTGTGCGCGCAGGCTGCGTTCGCGCAGGCCCCGCGCGTGCTGGACGATTTCGATGCCGCCGCGGGATGGGAGGTCGTGGCCTCCGACCAGGTCGCCGGCACGCTGCGCACGGTCGGTGCCGGCGCTGGCAAGGCCCTCTGCCTGTCCTACGATTTCCACGGCGTGTCGGGTTACGTCGGCATCCGCAAGCGCATCCCCCTGGCCTATCCGGGCAACTACGCCTTCGACCTGCGGTTGCGCGGGCAGGGGCCGCGCAACGACTTCCAGTTCAAGCTGGTGGATGCCAGCGGGGACAATGTCTGGTGGGTGCGCAAGCCGATGTTCGCGATGCCTGCGGACTGGACGCCGATCCAGTTCCGCAAGCGGCATATCGCCAAGGCGTGGGGGCCGGCGGCAGAGACCGTGCTCGCGTCCAGCGCGATGCTGGAATTCACCCTGGCGAGCGGCGAGGGCGGCAAGGGCGAGGCCTGCTTCGACGCGCTGGGCTTCCGCGCATTGCCCGCGGCCGACGACGCGCCGCTGGTCGGCAACCTGCATGCGGCCGGGCAGGGCGCGGTCTACGACCTCGGCCGGTCGCGCGAATTCGGCGGCGCGATCCTGCATTGGGCGGCGGGCCAGCCGGCCGGCGACTACCGCATCGAGCTGTCCGACGATGCGCATGCGTGGCGGCGAGTGCGCGAGGTGCGCGGCAGCGACGGCGGCGAGGACTTCATCCCGTTGCCGGAACAGGAAGCGCGCTACCTGCGCATCGTGCCGTCGCGCGAGGCGGGTCCTCGGCTGCAGCGCGTGGACATGCAGCCGCTGGCGTTTTCGGCAACGACGAACGATTTCCTCAAGGCGGTGGCGGCGCGCGCTCCCCGCGGCACCTGGCCACGCGGATTCAGCGGCGAACAGCCTTACTGGACCATCGTCGGCATCGACGGCGGCAGCGACCAGGGCCTGATCGGCGAGGATGGTGCGATCGAGCTCGGCAAGGGTGCGCCCAGCGTCGAGCCGTTCGTGGTGGTGGACGGCAAGCTGGTCACGTGGGCCGATGTGCAGGCCACCCAGTCCCTGCAGGACGGCTACCTGCCGATTCCCTCGGTGCACTGGAAACATGCTGCGTTCGCGCTGGACGTGACCGCCCTGGCCAGTGGCACGCCGGCGCTGGCCCACCTGCATGGGCGCTATCGGCTGACCAATGTCGGCAACGTGGCGCGCGACTACGTCCTGGTGCTGGCGGCGCGACCGTTGCAGGTCAATCCGCCGACCCAGTTCCTCAGCGTGCAGGGTGGCTACAGCCGGATCGACCGGGCGGTGGCGCGCGAGGGCGTGCTCATCGCCGACGGGCACGTCGTGCAGGCCTCGCAGAAGAGCGGGGCGGGGGTCGCGGCGACCTTCGACCAGGGCGAGTTGGTCGGCCGGTTGCGCGCGTTGGACTGGCGCCGCGTGCGCATGCACGACGGCACGTCCAACCTGCATGCCCTGCTGCCCGGGTTGGCGGACGAGGCGGAGCATCCGCAGGGGCTGGCATCGGCGGCGTTGCTGTATCCGGTCCGGCTGCAGCCCGGCGAGAGCCGGGAATTCGATTGGCGTTCGCTGCTGCAGGGCGAGGAACCCGCGCCGACGCCGCCACCCGCCCCGTTCAGCGCAGTCCAGCAAGACGTCGCGGCCGCGTGGCGCGAGAAGCTCGACCGCGTCCGCATCGTCGTGCCGCCGGCGGGGCAGCGGGTGGTCGACACGCTGCGTACCGCGCTCGCGCACATGCTGATCAGCCGCACCGGGCCGCGGCTCCAGCCGGGCACGCGGTCCTACGCACGCGCCTGGATCCGCGATGGCGCGATGATCAACGAGGGCCTGCTGCGGCTGGGCCGCGAGGACGTGGCCGGGGATTTCCTGCGCTGGTACGCGCCCTACCAGTTCGACAGCGGCAAGGTGCCGTGTTGCGTGGACGATCGCGGCAGCGACCCGGTGCCCGAGAACGACAGCCATGGCGAGCTGGTGTACGCGATCGCCGAACAGTACCGCTACACCCGCGACCGTGCGCTGCTGGAGGCGATGTGGCCGCACGTGGTCGGTGCGGTGAAGTACATGGACGAACTCCGCCTCAGCGAACGCACGCAGGCCAACAGGGCGCGGAACCCCGCGTTCTTCGGCCTGATGCCGGCCTCGATCAGCCACGAGGGGTACTCGGCCAAGCCGATGCACTCGTACTGGGACGATTTCTGGGCATTGCGCGGTTACAAGGACGCGGTGGAGATCGCGCAGTGGCTGGGCAAGGCCGGCGACGCGACGCGCTTCGCGGCATCGCGCGACCAGTTCCGCGACGACCTGTACGCCTCGCTCGACGCGGCCATGCAGCAGCACGGCATCGATTTCCTCCCCGGCGCCGCCGAACTCGGCGACTTCGACGCGACCTCGACCACCATCGCGCTGGCGCCCGGCGGCGAACAGGCGCGCCTGCCGCAAGGCCCGTTGCGCAACACCTTCGAACGCTACTGGCGCGAGTTCGTGCAGCGTCGCGATGGCACCCGCGCGTGGAAGGATTACACGCCTTACGAACTGCGCACCATCGGCAGCTTCGTGCGGCTGGGCTGGCGCGACCGCGCCCACGAGGCGCTGGACTTCTTCTTCCGGGACCGGCAGCCGCCCGCATGGAACCAGTGGGCCGAAGTGGTGTCGCGCACGCCGCGCGTGCCGTTCTTCGTGGGCGACTTGCCGCATGCCTGGGTCGAGTCGGATTACGTGCGCTCGGCGCTCGACCTGTTCGCCTACGGTCGCGAGCAGGACGATGCCCTGGTCGTCGGCGCCGGGATCCCCGCCGACTGGCTGCACGGCAAGGGCGTGGCGGTGGAAGGCCTGCGCACGCCCCACGGGACGCTGGCCTACACGCTCCGCGCGGAGGATGGCCTGCTGCGCTTCGAGGCGTCGGCCGGCCTGCGGCTGCCCGGCGGCGGCCTGGTCCTCTCGCTGCCGGCGCCCTGGGCGCAGGGCACGGTGGACGGACAGCCGATCCGTGGCGGCGAGGTGCGGATCACCCGGTTGCCGGTGCAGGTCGAGGTGCGCGCCCCGCGCTGAGCGCTCGTCGGCCGGCGGTGCGCGACGGCCGCGCCCAGCGCGGACCCCGCGGCTCATCCGTTGGGTCAGTAGGGCAACGGGTCGGCGAGCGTGCGCCCGTTGCTGGCGATCACCTTCGAATACCAGCGTGCGCTGTCCTTCGGCGTGCGTTCCTGGGTCACGTAGTTCACGTGGACCATGCCGAAGCGCTTGGAATACCCGAGCGACCACTCCAGGTTGTCGAGCAGCGACCACAGCATGTAGCCGCGCACGTCCACGCCCGCCGCGATGGCGTCGTGGATCGCGCGCAGGTGCTTGCGCAGGTAATCGGTGCGCAGCGGATCCTTGATCCGGCGGTTGCCGTCGTCGTCCACCATCGCTGCCGGCGGATCGAAGAAGGCGGCGCCGTTCTCGGTGATGTACACCGGCAGGTCGCCGTAGGTCTGCTTGAACCAGACCAAGAGGTCGGTGAGGCCCTGCGGGAAGACTTCCCACCCGGTCTCGGTATAGGTGCCCAGCGGCTGGCGGACCACGCCGGTGTCCAGCGGATAGCTCTGCGCCGCCTTGGTGACGCTGCGGGTGTAGTAGTTGATGCCGACGAAATCGAGCTTCTGCTGGATCAGGTCGTAATCCGCGGCCGGCCATTCCGGCCAGGCATCGCCGAAGATCTGCTTGAGTTCCGGGGGGTAATGGCCGAGCAGCGCAGGGTGCAGGTACTGCTCGTTCATGTAGGCGTGCGCGCGGCGGACCGCGGCGGCGTCCTCGGCCGAGTCGGTCGCCGGGTACTTCGGTTCGATGTTCACCACCAGGCCGATCTCGTGCTGGCCCATCTCGCGGTAGGCCTTGACCGCCGCACCATGCGCACGCATCAGGTTGTGCGAAGCGATCGGCGCTTCGTACTTGCTGCGGTGGCCGGGCGCCAGCGCGCCGTGCAGGTAGCCGCCATCGGTCACCACCCACGGTTCGTTGAGCGTCACCCACTTCTTCACCCGGCCATCCAGCGCGCGGTACAGCACGCGGGCGTAGTCGGCGAACCAGTCGGCGATGTCGGGGTTGAGCCAGCCGCCACGGTCGTCCAGCGCCGCCGGCAGGTCCCAGTGATAGAGGGTCAGCAGCGGCTCGATGCCGTTCGCGAGCAGTTCGTCGACGAGGTTCGAGTAGAAGTCGAGCCCGGCCTGGTTCACCGCGCCGGTGCCATGCGGCAGGATCCGCGACCACGACACGCTGAAGCGATAGGCCTTCAGGCCCAGCGACTTCATCAGCGCGACGTCGTCCTTCCAGCGCCGGTAGTGGTCGCAGGCGACGTCGCCGGTATCGCCATTGAGCATCATCCCGGGCGTGTGCGCGAAGCGGGTCCAGATGCTCGGCCCGGCACCGTCGGCCAGTGGCGAGCCCTCGATCTGGTGGGCCGCCGTGGCGGCGCCCCACAGGAAACCTTCGGGGAAGGCGAAGCCTTCGGCGGACGCGGTCGGGAGGGTGTCGGTCGGGTTCACGGGCGGCTGGGCTGTAAACGGTTACATGGCAGAATACCGGGGCTTCGGGCGGTTTGCATCCGCCCGTTCGCAGACCGTCCAACAGGGAGGCAACCGCATGGCCCAGGTCGCGCTGGAACAGGTGCGCAAGGTGTATCCGTCCGGCCACGTGGCGATCCCGGGCGCCAGCTTCACGGTCGCCGACGGCGAACGGCTGGTGCTGGTCGGTCCCTCCGGCTGCGGCAAGTCCACCCTGCTGCGGATGATCGCGGGGCTGGAGGAGATCAGCGCGGGCACCCTGCGCATCGGCGAGCGCGTGGTCAACGAGGTCGCCCCGGCCGACCGCGACATCGCGATGGTGTTCCAGAGCTACGCCCTGTACCCGCACATGACCGTCGCCGAGAACATGGCGTTCGCGCTGCGCCTGCGCAAGCGGCCGCAGGCCGAGGTGGACGCACGGGTGCGCGAGGCGGCGCGGATCCTCGAACTCGAAGACCTGCTGGCGCGCAAGCCCGGCCAGCTGTCCGGCGGCCAGCGCCAGCGCGTCGCGCTGGGCCGCGCGCTGGTCCGGCAGCCGGAGGTGTTCCTGCTGGACGAGCCGCTGTCCAACCTCGACGCCAAGCTGCGCGCCGGGATGCGGGCGGAGATCGCGCGCATTCACGCCCGCACCGGCACCACCATGATCTACGTCACCCACGACCAGGTCGAGGCGATGACCCTCGGCCAGCGGATCGTGGTGCTGAAGGATGGCGTGGTGCAGCAGGTGGATGCGCCGATGGCGATGTACCGCAATCCGGCGAACCTGTTCGTCGCCACCTTCCTCGGCAGCCCGGCGATGAACACCCTGCGTGGCGGCGTGCAGGCGGGCGAGGGCATCCGCCTGGCCGATGGTGGCCTGCTGCACCTGCCCGGTGTCGCCTTGCCGGTGGACGCCGGCGAGGTCGTGGTCGGGGTGCGGCCGGAACACCTCGCGCTGGCCGACGGCGATGCCGCTCTGTTGCAGGCCGAGGTCGAGACCGTGGAGCCGGTGGGCAACGAGGTGTTCCTGAACCTGCGCGTGGGCGGGGAGGCGGTGGTGGCCCGCATTCCGCCCGAGCAGGTGCCGGAGCCGGGCACCACCGTCGGGCTGTCGCTGCGGCCGGGCGAAGTCCTGTTCTTCGATCCCGCGAGCGGCGCGCGACTGCCCGCCGGGCCCCGCTATACTCCGTGATCGGCATTCCGTGCCGCAGCGTTCCCCGCTATAAAAATCAGATAGTTAGGGGATGTAGTTAATCTCTTTCGTGAAGCGGCGCCGTGGCGCCGCCGGGGTCCGTCGACGCGCATGCGCCTGTCCACCATCAAGCTGTCCGGCTTCAAGTCCTTCGTCGACCCGACCACGCTGCACCTGCCGACCAACATGACCGGCATCGTCGGTCCGAATGGGTGCGGCAAGTCCAACATCATCGACGCGATCCGCTGGGTGATGGGCGAGAGCGCCGCCAGCCGCCTCCGCGGCGACTCGCTGACCGACGTCATCTTCTCCGGCAGCTCGGCGCGCAAGCCGGTCTCGCAGGCCTCGGTCGAGCTGGTGTTCGACAACAGCGACCACGCGATCACCGGCGAGTACGCCGCGTTCAACGAGATTTCGGTGAAGCGCACGGTGGGCCGCGACGGCCAGAGCAGCTATTACCTCAACGGCGGCAAGTGCCGTCGCCGTGACATCACCGACCTGTTCCTGGGCACCGGGCTCGGGCCGCGCAGCTACTCGATCATCGAGCAGGGCATGATCAGCCAGGTCATCGAGGCGCGCCCCGAGGAGCTGCGGGTGTACCTCGAGGAAGCCGCGGGCATCTCCAAGTACAAGGAGCGCCGCAAGGAGACCGAGACCCGCATCCGCCACACCCGCGAAAACCTCGATCGCCTCAACGACCTGCGCGAGGAAGTGGGCAAGCAGTTGCAGCACCTCGCCCGCCAGGCCCGGCAGGCCGAACAGTACACCGCGATCCAGGCCGAGCGCCGGATCAAGGACGCCGAATGGAAGGCGCTGGAATTCCGGGCGCTGGATGCCCGCCTGCAAGGCTTGCGCGAGCGCCTGGCGCGCGAGGAGACCCGGCTCGAGCAGTTGGTCGCCGAACAGCGCGAGGCCGAACGCGAGCTGGAAACCGGCCGCGCCCGCCGCGAGACCGCCAGCGACTCGCTGAATGCCGCACAGGCCGCGGTCTACCAGGTCGGCAGCACGCTGGCCCGGGTCGAGCAGCAGATCGCCCACCAGCGCGAGCTGTCGGTCCGCCTGCAGCGTGCGCGCGACGAAGCGCAGACGGCACTGGCGGAACTCGGCAACCACATCAGCGACGACCAGCAGAAGCTGGCGGTGCTGCGCGAGGCGCTGGACGAGGCCGAACCCAGGCTCGAACTGCTGCAGGAGCAGGACCTGCTGCGCCAGGACGCGCTGCGCGAGGCCGAGGCCGCGCTCGCCGACTGGCAGCAGCGCTGGGACGCGCACAGCCGCGAACAGGCCGAGGCGGCGCGCGCCGGCGACGTCGAACGCACGCGCATCGAACACCTGGATCGCCAGGTGCTGGACGCCGATCGCCGCCGCGAACAGTTGCAGGCGGAGCGTGCGGGGCTGGACCTCGACACCCTCGCCGATGCCTTCGAG
>JAFLEC010000160.1 GCA_017302095.1 Lysobacterales bacterium
GTCGAGCTGGTGATGGCGCTCGAGGAAGAGTTCGAGTGCGAGATCCCGGACGAGGAAGCCGAGAAGATCGGCACCGTGCAGGCCGCGATCGACTACATCAAGGCCCACGTCAAGGCGTAACCCGCCCAACGTGAGTCGCCACGCCGGGGCCGCTGATGCGGCCCCGTGCGTTTGCAACGCCGCTCCACCGCAACGAACCGAGGAACCGCCATGTCGAAACGACGCGTCGTCGTCACCGGAATGGGCATCGTCTCGCCGCTGGGCCATGACCTGGCCGGCAACTGGGACGGCATCGTCAACGGCCGTTCCGGCATCGGCCCGGTCGCCGGCTTCGACGCCAGCACCTACCCGACCCGCATCGCCGGCGAGATCCGCGACTTCGACGTCACCCGCTGGGTGAATCCGAAGGACGCGAAGAAGATGGATCACTTCATCCACTACGGCATCGCCGCCTCGCTGATGGCGAAGGACGACGCCGGGCTGGAGGTCACCGAGGCCAACGCCGAGCGCATCGGCGCGCTGATCGGCGCCGGCATCGGCGGCATCTGGGGAATCGAGGAAACCGCGGTCAAGCTGCACGAGGGCGGGGTGCGCAAGATCAGCCCGTTCTACATCCCCAGCACGATCATCAACATGCTCCCCGGCCAGCTCTCGCTGATGACCGGGATCAAGGGGCCGACCTTCTCCGCGGTCTCCGCCTGCGCCACCTCGAACCACAGCATCGGCATGGCGATGCGCATGATCCAGCATGGCGACGCCGACGTCATGTTCGCCGGTGGCGCCGAGCGCGGCAGCTCGCCGACTTCGATGGGCGGCTTCTGCGCGATGAAGGCGATGAGCACGCGCAACGACGACCCCGCCCGCGCCTCGCGGCCGTGGGACGCGGGCCGCGACGGCTTTGTCCTCGGCGACGGCGCCGGCATCCTGGTGCTCGAGGAATACGAGCACGCCAAGGCCCGCGGTGCGCGCATCTATTGCGAGCTGGCCGGTTTCGGCGCTTCGTCCGATGCCTTCCACATGACCGCGCCGAGCGAGAACGGCGAAGGCCCGGCGCGCTGCATGGCGATGGCGTTCCGCGATGCGGGCATCAATGCCGACGACGTGGCCTACCTCAATGCGCACGGCACCAGCACGCCGCTCGGCGACCTCGCCGAAACCCTGGCGATCAAGCGCGCGCTCGGCGACCATGCCTACAGGACCATGGTCAGCTCGACCAAGTCGATGACCGGCCACCTGCTCGGTGCGGCCGGTGGCGTGGAAGCCATCTACACGATCAAGGCGATCGAGACCGGCATCGTCCCGCCGACGATCAACCTGGAGAACCCAGGCGAAGGCTGCGACCTCGACTACGTGCCGAACACGGCGCGCGAGGCGCGGGTCGATGTCGCGGTGTCCAACGGCTTCGGCTTCGGCGGCACCAACGGCACCCTGGTGTTCAAGCGGATCTGACGGCCGCGCCTTCCCTTGCCAGGCAGGGGAAGGCGGGGAAGGGTGCCTTTCGCCGATGACCACCCGACCCCTTCCCGCCGGCCTCGACCTGCTCGACCTGCACCGGCTCGATCCGGCGCGCTACCCGGTGCTGCTGGAATCCAGCGCGACCGGTGCGCATGGGCGCCGCGACCTGCTGCTGGCGCACGATGGCAGCGGCTTCGCCCTGCATCGCGACGGCGTGGTCCGGGACCTCGCCGGCCATGTCCTGCCCGGCTGTTTCCTCGAGGTGCTGGACGCGCAATCGGCGTCCGCGCGCTGCGGCGAACGCGGCCCCGCCACGCCGTTCCGCGGTGGCTGGGCGCTGTTGCTGGGTTACGAGTTGGCGGCGCAGGTGGAGCCAGTGCTGTCCCTGCCCGACGCCGACGGCGGCCTGCCGATCGCGGTCGCCTTGCGCTGCCCGGCGGCGGTCCTGCGCGACAGCGGAAGCGGTGCATGCGTGGCCCATGCATCGACCGGCGCAGGCGATTGGCTGGCGCGCATCGAGGCCGATGCGGCGCGCGCGATGGCGCTGCCGCCTTTGCCCGGATGGCAGCGGCCGATCGCGGTGGAGGAAGACCCGCCCGCACGTTTCCTCGATGGCGTTGCGCGGGTGCTCGACTACCTCGCCGCAGGCGATGTCTTCCAGGCCAACCTGTCGCGCGGCTGGCGTGCGCGCTTCGGGTCCCCGCTGGATCCGGCGGCGCTGTTCCAGCGCCTGCGCGGCAACAACCCGGCGCCGTTCGCGGGCATCTTCCGCACCGCCGCCGGTAGCGTGGTCAGCGCCTCGCCGGAGCGGCTGGTCGCGGTGCAGGGCCGAGGCGTCGAGACCCGCCCGATTGCCGGGACCCGCCCGCGTTTCGCCGGCGACGACGATGCCGCGCGCATCCGCGAACTGGTCGGGCACCCGAAGGAGCGCGCCGAGCACGTGATGCTGATCGACCTCGAGCGCAACGACCTCGGCCGGGTCTGCGTGCCCGGCAGCGTCGTCGTCGACGAGCTGATGACGGTCGAAAGCTACGCGCACGTTCACCACATCGTGAGCAACGTACGCGGGACGCTGGCGTCCGGCACGACCCCGGGCCGGGTGATCGCGGCGGTGTTCCCCGGCGGCACCATCACCGGCTGTCCGAAGGTCCGCTGCATGCAGGTGATCGCCGAGCTGGAGGGCGTGGGCCGCGGCGCCTACACCGGGGCGATGGGCTGGCTCGGCGACGATGGCGACATGGACCTCAACATCCTGATCCGCAGCGCGGAAGTGGAGGGCGCCACCCTGCGCTTCCGCACCGGCGCCGGCATCGTGATCGACTCCGACCCGCAGCGCGAACTGGACGAGACCCGTGCCAAGGCGCGCGGGATGCTGCGCGCACTGGAGGTCGAGTGATGATGGCCAATGCGGTGTTCGCCGGGCGCGCCCGCGTGGACGCGGTGTCGCTGGCCAACCGCGGCCTGCAGTACGGCGACGGCCTGTTCGAGACCATGCGCGTGGATCGCGGCGGCGTGCCGCTGTGGCCGCGGCACCTGGCGCGGCTGCGCGACGGGGCCCGGAGGCTCGGCATCGCGATGCCGGAATCGGGGTTCCTCGACGCGCAAGTCGCGGCATTCGCGCACGGCGTCGAAGGCGGCGTGCTCAAGCTGGTGCTGACCCGTGGCGATGGCGGACGCGGTTATGCGCCCCCCGTCGATGCGGTCCCGGTGTGGTCGCTGTCACTGCATCCGTTGCCGGCGCCGATGCCGCGTGCGTTGCGCCTGCACGACTGCACGACCCGGCTGGCGATCCAGCCGGCGCTGGCCGGGCTGAAGCATTGCAACCGGCTGGAGCAGGTGCTGGCACGCGCGGAGGTCGAGCGTGCCGGTTGCGACGAGGGGCTGGTGCGCGACATGGACGGCGCCCCGGTGTGCGCGACCGCCGCCAATCTCCTGCTGCACGTCGACGGACGCTGGACCACCCCGCGGCTGGACCGTTGCGGCGTGGCCGGCGTGCTGCGTGGCTGGTTGCTGGAGGCCGGCCTGGTGCAGGAGGCGCCGGTCGCGCGTAATGCGCTGGAGGCTGCCGAAGCGTTGGCGCTGTGCAACGCGGTGCGCGGTATCCTGCCGGTGGCGTCGCTGGAGGCGCGGGCCTTCGCCCCGCATCCGGCGATGGATGACTTGCAGGAACGGTTGGCGATGGCATTTCCGATGTACGCGAACGCAGGATGCGGCGCATGAGCCGCCGCGCCCGCCGCAGGGCCGCAGGCGGCGCGTTGCGCCGCGTCCTGCTGTTGCTGGTGGTGGTTGCGGTGCTGGCCGCGGGTTGGGCCTGGCAGCGGCACCGCGGCTTCGCGGATGCGCCGATGGCCGGGATCGAGGCCGGCGACAGCGTCTTGGTCGCGCGCGGCGATTCGCTCGACGGCGTGCTGCGCACGCTGCGCGAGGCGGGCGTCGACCCCGGCGATCGCCTGCAGTGGCGGCTGCTCGCACGCGAACTGGGCGCGGCCGGGCGGATCCAGGCCGGCGAATACGCACTCGACCCGGCGACCTCGCCGCGGTCGCTGCTGCTCGCCATGCGCGACGGCAAGGTCCTGCGGCGCAACTTCACCATCGTCGAGGGCTGGAACATCCGCGACCTGCGCAAGGCGCTGGCGAAGGTTCCGGACCTCGGCCAGGAGACCGCCGCGCTGGACGATGCCGCGCTGATGCGCGCGCTGGGCCATGCCGGCCAGCACCCCGAGGGTCGCTTCCTGCCCGAGACCTATGCCTGGGTGCGCGGGGATTCCGACCTCGACGTGCTCAAGCGCGCGCATGCGGCGATGGCGAAGGCGCTGGACGCCGCGTGGGCGGCGCGCGCGCCGGGGCTGCCGCTGCAGACGAAGGAGCAGGCGCTGACCCTGGCCTCGATCGTGGAGAAGGAAACCGGCATCGCCGAGGAACGCCCGGCCATCGCCGGCGTGTTCGTGCGCCGCCTGCAAACCGGCATGCGCCTGCAGACCGACCCCACCGTGATCTACGGCATGGGCAGCGCCTACACCGGCAACATCCGCCGCAGCGACCTCACGACCGACACGCCGTACAACACCTACACCCGCGCAGGCCTGCCGCCCACGCCGATCGCGATGCCCGGCAACGCCGCACTGCGGGCGGCGACCCGGCCGGCGCCGGGCGATGCGCTGTACTTCGTCGCGGTGGGCGACGGCAGCGGTCGCCACGTATTCAGTGCCTCGCTGGATGCACACAACGCGGCGGTGCGCGCCTATGTGCAGCGCTACCGCGCGCAGCGCGAGGCGGCCCCGAAGTGACCGGCGGACTGCAACGGCAGCCGCGCCTGCTGACCCTCGAGGGCGGCGAGGGCGCCGGCAAGACCACCGTGCTGCGCGCCTTGCGCGAAGCGCTGCTGGCCGACGGCTTCGAGGTAGTGTCCACCCGCGAACCCGGCGGCACGCCGCTGGCCGAGCAGGTCCGCGCCTTGCTGCTCGACCCCGCGCACGAGCCGGCCGCGCCGGAGACCGAATTGCTGCTGATGTTCGCCGCCCGCGCGCAGCACGTGCGCGAAGTCGTGCTGCCGGCGCTCGCGCGGGGCGCCTGGGTGGTCAGCGACCGCTTCACCGATTCCAGCTATGCCTACCAAGGTCATGCCCGTGGCCTCGACCTCGGCTTCATCGCCGAACTGGAGCGCCGGGTGGTCGGCATCGAGCCCGGGCTGACCCTGCTGCTGGACCTCGGGGTCGCCCACGGCCGGG
>JAFLEC010000161.1 GCA_017302095.1 Lysobacterales bacterium
GCAGAACGCCACCAGGAACACCAGCAGCCCCGCGGCCTGGGGATGCGCGCCGATCCAGGCCACCGTGTTGTCGAACCAGGCGCTGTGCATCGCCGGAGTATACGGGGGCGGGATTACACTCCCGCCCTCCCCACACGCGGTCACGGCGCATGTCGCAGCTCTCCGGCAAGACCCTGTTCATCACTGGCGCCTCGCGCGGGATCGGGCTGGCGATCGCGCTGCGCGCGGCCCGCGACGGCGCCAACATCGCGATCGCCGCGAAGTCGTCGGTGCCCAACCCGAAGCTGCCGGGCACCATCCACGACGCCGCGCGCGCGGTCGAGGCCGCCGGTGGCCGCGCGCTGCCGTTGAAGTGCGACATCCGCGAGGAGGATGAGGTGCGTGCGGCGGTCGCGGCGACCGTGGATGCCTTCGGCGGCATCGACATCCTGGTCAACAACGCCAGCGCGATCTGGTTGCGCGGCACCCTGGACACGCCGATGAAGCGCTTCGACCTGATGCAGCAAGTCAACGCGCGCGGGAGTTTCCTGTGCGCCCAGGCCTGCCTGCCGCACCTGCTGCAGGCGCCGAACCCGCACATCCTGACCTTGGCGCCGCCGCCGTCGCTGGATCCGAAATGGTGGGGCCCGCATACCGGCTACACCCTGGCCAAGATGGGCATGAGCTTCGCCACCCTCGGGCTGGCCGCGGAGTTCGGCCCCCGGGGCGTCGCCGTCAACGCGTTGTGGCCGCGCACGGTGATCGCCACCGATGCGATCAACATGATCCCCGGCGTCGACGTCGCGATGTGCCGCCGGCCGGAGATCGTGGGCGACGCCGCGCAAGCGGTGCTGGTGCGCCCGGCGCCCGGTTTCCACGGCCGCTTCCTGATCGACGAGGACGTGCTGCGCGAGGCCGGCACGACCGACTTCGCCGCCTACGCGGTCGATCCGGCGAAGCCCTTGCTGCCCGACCTGTTCCTCGATTGAGCCACCCGGCCACGCGGTGGCCGCCCCAAGGAGCCTCCCCCATGCGCTACCTGCACACCATGGTCCGCGTCCGCGACCTCGACGCCTCCCTGCGCTTCTACTGCGAGGGCCTCGGCCTGAAGGAGACGCGGCGGATGGAGAACGCGGCCGGCCGCTACACGCTGGTGTTCCTCGCCGCCGACGAAACCCCGTCCGCCGAGGTCGAACTGACCTACAACTGGCCAGACGCCGACGGCAACAACGAGGACTACGGCAGCGCCCGCAACTTCGGGCACCTGGCGTTCCGCGTCGCCGACCTCTACGCCACCTGCGAACGCCTGCGGGCGATGGGCTACACCATCCACCGTCCGCCGCGCGACGGCCACATGGCCTTCGTGCGATCGCCCGACCTCATCTCGATCGAACTGCTGCAGGACGGCCACTTGCCGCCGCAGGAGCCTTGGGCCTCGATGCCCAACACCGGCACCTGGTGACGCCCATGACCACCGAGACCTTGCTCGGCTACGGCCGCGATTACTACCTGCCGGTGTACAGGCCGCGCGAGCTGGTGCTGGCGCGCGGGCAGGGCGCGCGCCTGTGGGACGCCGCCGGCCGCGACTTCATCGACTTCGGCGCCGGCATCGCGGTGTGCAGCCTGGGCCATTGCGATCCCGACCTCGTCGCTGCGCTCACCGACCAGGCCGCCGCCCTCTGGCACACCAGCAACGTGTTCTACAGCGAGCCGCCGTTGCGCCTGGCGCAGGAGCTGGTCGCCGCGTCGCGCTTCGCCGAACGCGTGTTCCTGTGCAATTCCGGCGCCGAGGCCAACGAGGCCGCGATCAAGCTGGTGCGCAAGTGGGCCGCCGCGCAGGGGCGCGCGCCGGAGCGGCGGACGATCGTCACCTTCCGCGGCAGTTTCCATGGCCGCACCCTGGCCACGGTCACCGCCACCGCGCAGCCGAAGTACCAGGAGGGATACGAACCCCTGCCCGGCGGCTTCCGCTACGTCGATTACAACGATGCCGTCCAGCTCGAGGCCGCGATGGCCGGCGGCGATGTCGCCGCAGTGATGCTGGAACCGGTGCAGGGCGAGGGCGGGGTGATGCCGGCGGCGCCCGGCTTCCTGCAGGCGGTCCGCGCGCTCTGCGATCACCACGGGGCGCTGCTGGTGCTCGACGAGATCCAGTGCGGCATGGGCCGCACCGGCAGCCTGTTCGCGCACTGGCAGGACGGCGTGGTGCCCGACATCGTGACGCTGGCCAAGGCCCTGGGCGGCGGCTTCCCGATCGGCGCGATGCTGGCCGGGCCGCGGGTCGCCGAGGCCATGCAGTTCGGCGCGCACGGCACCACCTTCGGCGGCAATCCGTTGGCCGCGTCGGTGGCGCGGGTCGCGCTGCGCAAGCTCGGATCGGCGGAGATCGCCGGCAACGTCGCGCGCCAGGCGCTTGCGCTGCGCGACGGGATCGCGGCGATCGATCGCGAGCTGGGCCTGTTCGAGGAAGTCCGTGGCCGTGGACTGATGCTGGGCGCCGTGCTCAAGCCCGCGCATGCGGGCAAGGCCGGGGCGATCCTCGATGTCGCCGCGGCGCATGGCCTCCTGCTGCTGCAGGCCGGGCCGGATGTGTTGCGCCTGGTGCCGCCGCTCAACATCACCGACGACGAAGCGGCCGTGGGATTGCGCCGCTTGCGCGAGGCACTGGTGGCGTTCGCGGCGGGTGCTTGATTCAGCCTTGCGCGGCCGGACCCCTTCGGTGATCCTCAGCGCTTACTCGATGACGAACGCGCCATGATTTATCTGCAAGGTCTGCCGGCATTCGCTGCGTATTTCGGGATGGGCCTTGGCTTCGTGGCCCTGTTCCTGCTGGCGTTCCTGCATTCCACACCACATCGCGAGTTGCAGCTGATCCGGTCCGGCAACATCGCGGCGAGCCTTGCCTTGGCGGGCGCATTGGTCGGCTTTTGCCTGCCGCTGTCGGCAGCGATTTCCGCGAGCGTCAGTCACCTGGATCTCGGCCTGTGGGGCGGGGTCGCGTTGCTGGCGCAATTCGCCGCACACGGCTTCGTGCGACTGTTGCTGCCCGGTTTCCCCGCTCGCATAGAGCGTGGGGAAACGTCGGCCGCGATCACCTCGGGTGCGGCCCACCTCGGCGTCGGCCTGCTGAATGCCGCCGCGATGGGCTCCTGAGATGGTCGTGCGCAAGCCGCGTCGGAATCACGCGGACCTGTTTCTCCCCGAAGACGACACGGGCAGGCGACGTTCCTACGAAGTCCCGTTGCTCTGGATCGGCGTCGCGGCGTTCGTGGGGTTCCCGGTGCTGCGCGATGCCACTAGCGACCGCATGCTGCGCAACCGCTATGGCAGCGACCTCTACAGCTGCGAATGCGACTACGGGCGGGATCGCTGCAGCTACCGCGATGGCCATTGGGTCGGGCCGTGGTACGCACGCGATGCGCAGGACCGCAGGCCCGATGATCCCGGTGCGGGCGCCTGCCGCAGCGGGGGTGGACATGTCGGATATGCCTACTCCGGGCGCCGCGGCAATGACCCGTACCAGCCGCCCTCGAGCGTTGAGCGCGGCTACCGGGGCGGCTTCGGCGGCACCGGGCGTGTGCGTGCGGCGGGATCCTGATGCAGCGTGTCGCGACCGCGCCGCGCGAGTGTTGGCGCGAGCGACTGGAATCGCTCGGCTTCGGTTTCCACACCTTGGATGGGCCGTACTGGGTGGAGGATGCCTGCTACCGATTCACGGAGTGGGAAATCGACCTGCTGGAAGCGGCCGGTAACGAGCTTCACGCGATGTGCCTGGAAACCGTGGCGGAAGTCGTCCGGCGGGGCGACTACGAAGCGCTCGGACTCGGACGACTGGCTGCCGGATGGGTAGACCAGGCGTGGCGCGCGGGCGAGGGTGCGCTGTATGGACGCATGGACCTGGCGTACGACGGCATCACCCCGCCCAAGTTGCTGGAATACAACGCGGATACGCCAACCGCATTGTTCGAAGCTGCGGTGGTCCAGTGGTACTGGCTCGAGGAGACCCGCGCCGGATGTGACCAGTTCAACCGCATCCATGAGGCAATGGTCGAGCGTTGGGGCGACCTGCTGCCGACCGATGCGCGGGTCCATTTCGCAGGCTGCCTCGATGCCGTCGAAGACCAGGCGACGGTCGAATACCTGAGAGAGACCTGCGCCCAGGCCGGGAACGCCACCGGCTTGCTCGACATGTCGGACATCGGGTGGCGGGATGGCCGCTTCGTCGACTTGGAGGATGCCCACATCCGCTACGGGTTCAAGCTATACCCGTGGGAGTGGATGGTGGACGAGCCTTTTGCGGCGCATCTCGGGCAGGCGGCCACGCGCTGGATCGAACCGGCGTGGAAGCAGGTCCTGTCGAACAAGTCGTTGTTGCCGCTGCTGTGGTCGCGCTACGCCGGGCATCCGAACCTCCTGCCGGCCTCCCACGACCCACGCGTCATCCACGGACCGACAGTGGCCAAGCCACGCCACGGTCGCGAGGGCGAGGGTGTCGTCCTCTCCGATCGCGGCATGCATTTCGCTGAACCGGGCATGGTCTACCAGGCCCGTGCACCACTCTTCCAAAGCGAAGCGGGTCACGCCCTCGTCGGGCTCTGGGTGGTTGGCGACGAGGCGGTGGGCATGGGCATCCGTGAGGACGCATCGCCGGTCACCGGCAATGCCAGTCGGTTCGTCCCCCACTGCTTCGGCTGATCCTCAGCCCAGCGCTTGCGCGAAGTCGGCGACCAGGTCGCCGGCATCCTCCAGCCCCACCGAGATCCGCAGCAGGTCCTGCGGGGTGGGCGGGTTCGGTCCCTCGACCGAGGCGCGATGCTCCACCAGCGATTCGCAGCCGCCCAGCGAAGTGGCGTTGGTGAACACCCGCAGTCGGCCGGCGACCGCGAGCGCAGCCTCGCGCCCGCCCTGCAGCTGGATGCTGAGCATCGCCCCGAAGTCGCGCATCTGCCGGGCGGCGACGGCGTGTCCCGGATGCGACGGCAGGCCGGGCCAGTTGACCCGCGCCACCGCCGGATGCGCGCCGAGGAACTCCGCGAGCCGGCGCGCATTCGCGCAATGCATCGCCATCCGCGCGCCCAGCGAACGGCAGCCGCGCAGGGTGAGCCAGGCGCTGAACGGCGCCATCACGCCGCCGGTGACGTGCAGGCGGTGCGCGACCCGCCGCGCCAGCGCGTCGTTGCGGGCGAACACCAGCGCGCCGCC
>JAFLEC010000162.1 GCA_017302095.1 Lysobacterales bacterium
GGCGTTGCGCGCGCGCTTCGGGGCGCTGCAGGTCTCGCGCGCGTACCGCTTCCCCGCGGTCGGCTTCGCCGGCGGCGACTTCCTCAATGCGGCGGCGGCCATCGACAGCGACCTCGACCCGTTCGCGCTCAACGACTGGCTGCACGCGCTGGAGGACGCGCACGGGCGCGACCGCAGCGGGCCGCGCTACGGCGACCGCACGCTGGACATCGACATCGTGTTCTACGACGACCTCGTGCTGGAGGGCCCGGGCCACCTGCGCCTGCCGCGCGACGAGCTCCGCCACGCCTTCGTGCTCAAGCCGCTGGCGGAGATCGCGCCGGACTTCGTCGACCCGGGCAGCGGACGCCCGCTGCAGGTCCTGTGGGACGCGCACCCCGACCACGACATCGACTTCGCCGCCGTCGGAATTTGACCTCGCTCAAAACGGCCGTGCGGGCCCTGCCTAAGCTGGCATGGGCATCCAGCCGAGGAGCGATGACATGAACCCCATCCTGACCGAGATCCTGGCCAAGCCGGTCGGTTGGTTGGCGATCGGCGGGAGCATCTTCATGGTCGGCATCGGCCTGGTGGTGTTCCTGTACGTGCGCAAGCAGGTGCTGAAGGAAGAACGCGACGGCAAGTGACGGTCAGCCGCCGATCCCGCGGCCGCCGTCCACCCGCAACACCTGTCCGGTGACGTAGCCGGCATCCGCGCCCGCCAGCCAGGCGACTGCGGCGGCGATGTCGTCTGGCGTGCCGATGCGTCCCATCGGGACCCGCGACAGCAGCGCCGCCTGCGCCTCCGCGCTCTTGCCGCTGTCCGGCCACAGGATGGCGCCCGGCGCGATGGCATTGACCCGCACCTCCGGCGCGAGCTCCAGCGCCAGGCCCTTGGTCAGCATCCGCAGCGCGGCCTTGGCCATGCCGTAGACGGCGTGGCCGGCCAACGGCTGGTCGCCGTGGATGTCGACCAGGTTGACGATGGCGCCACGCGTGGCCTTCAGGTGCGGGGCTGCGGCCTGGGCCAGGAAGAACGGTGCGCGCGCGTTGCTCGCGAACAGGTCGTCCCATTGCGCGGGCGTGGTGGTGCCGATCGGCGTGGGATAGAACGAGGAGGCGTTGTTCACCAGCAGGTCGAGCCGCCCGAACTTGCCCAACGTGCGCGCGACCAATTCCGGCAGCCGGTCGAAGGCGGCGAGGTCGGCTTGCAGGGCCAGCGTGCTGCCGGGCCGCACGGCCTCCAGTTCGGCCTGCAGGGCCTGCATCTCCGCCTGCGAATGGCGATAGTGCAGGGCGAGGTCGTGGCCGTCGGCATGCAGCCGGCGGGCGATCGCGGCACCGATCCGGCGCGCGGCACCGGTGACCAGGGCGACCTTGCGCGGCGGTGGCGCGGCGTGGGCGTTGTCCATCCGCGCAGGATAGCGCCGTGCTTGCGTATCCTGTGCCGATGCAGCGCCTGCCCCCGCCCGACGACGACGCCCTCGCGCACAGTGCGCACCTGCGCGAGGTGATCCAGGAACAGATCATCGCTACCGGCGGCAGCGTGCCGTTCTGGAAGTTCATGGAGCTGGCGCTGTATGCGCCCGGCCTCGGTTACTACAGCGCGGGTGCGACCAAGTTCGGCGACGCCGGCGACTTCGTGACCGCACCGGAACGCTCGCCGCTGTTCGCGGCCTGCGTCGCCGACGCGCTGGCCCCGGTGCTGCGGCAACTCGGCCCGGACGCGGTGTTCGTCGAAGTCGGCGGCGGCAGCGGCGCGTTCGCCGAGACCTGCCTCGCCAAGCTGCTCGCCGAGGACGCACTGCCGGCGCGCTACGCGATCCTCGAACCCAGCGCGGACCTGCGCGAGCGCCAGCGCGAACGCCTGCAGCAACGATTGCCGCCGCTGCTGTTCGAACTGGTCGAATGGCTCGATGGCCCGATCCAGGATCCGTGGCAAGGCGTGCTGTTCGCCAACGAAGTGCTGGATGCGCTGCCGACGCCGCGTTTTGCGATCGTCGATGGCGAGGTGCTGGAGGAGCATGTCGCGCTGGATGGCGAGGGCCGTTTCCTGCGCGTCGACAGGCCGGCCGATCCGCTGCTGGCCGCGGCGGTGCGGCACGTCGAGCGGCAGTTGCCGCAGCCCTTTGCCGAAGGCTATCGCAGCGAGCTGCTCGCGCAATTGCCGTACTGGCTGCAGGCGGTGGTCGGCGGGATGGGCGATGGCGCCCTGCTGTTCGTCGACTACGGCCATCCGCGCGCCGAGTACTACCTGCCGCAGCGCCGCGACGGCACCCTGCGCGCATTCCGGCGCCACCACCTGGTGGAGGACGTGTTCGCGCATCCCGGCCTGCAGGACATCACCGCCTCGGTCGATTTCACCGCGCTGGCGGAGGCCGGCACCGGCGCCGGCTTCGAATTCACCGGCTACTGCCACCAGGCCAGCTTCCTGATCGGCAACCGCCTGCAGGAGAACCTGGCGCTGGCCGAGGCGCGCGCGGCCGACGACGTCGCCCGCCACAACCTGCGCCAGCAGGCCAAGCTGCTGACCCTGCCCAGCGAGATGGGCGAGCGCTTCCAGGCGATGGGCTTCCAGCGCGGCGTGGAATTCGGCGCGGCGTTCCTGGCCGGCGACCTGAGCCATCGGCTGTGAGCGCCGCACGCCGCATGGGCCGCTCCTTGAAACCGTTCCGCCGCCCGTGGCTGTGGGCCGGCCTGTGGATGCTGGCGATCGCCGCGGTGGTGGTCGGCTCGCTGGTGCCCGGCAAGGACCTGCCGGCGGTGCCGGTCAGCGACAAGTTCGAGCATTTCGCCGCCTACGCGCTGCTC
Source organism: Lysobacterales bacterium (assembly GCA_017302095.1). Classification (GTDB taxonomy): domain Bacteria; phylum Pseudomonadota; class Gammaproteobacteria; order Xanthomonadales; family Xanthomonadaceae; genus Thermomonas. The sequence continues at coordinate 2,791 of JAFLEC010000162.1, forward strand.
GCGGCGGGCGCGGTGCAGCTGTTCGCGCGTCGCGCCTCCTGGGCGTTCGTCTGCCTGCTGCTGGTGCTGATGGGCATCGGCCTGGAAATCCTGCAGGCGAAGATGGCGCTGGGCCGGATGCTGGACCGCAACGACGCGCTGGCCAACACGATCGGGGTGCTGCTGGGGCTGGCGACTTCCTTCACGCCCTGGCGCGACGCCTTGCTACGGTTCGACCTCCGAAGCTGATCGCGCGCGCGCGATCGCGTCGATCCGTGCCTCTCGCAGCGCCTCGCCGAACGCCGGGCCGCTGATGCCGCGCGCGGCGATCGCCTCGCCGCGGACCGCCAGCGCGGCGGCATGCAGGCGCCGCAGGCGCCCGCCCTGCGGATAAGGCACCTCCGACAGCCCCGCGCGGCCGCGCTTGTCGGCCTCGCAGACGGTGGCGAGCTGGTCGATCCGCGCCGGCTTGCGGAAGCCGTCGCAGCGCGCGAGCAGGTCGTGCACGGTCGCTGGCCGCAGTTCGTCGAGGCGATGCACGTTGAGGTGCTCGCGGCAGCACAGCACGGCCAGTTCGCGATGCTCCGCGGGGACCTTGAGGCGCTGGCTGAGCGCGACCACCGGGTCGATGCCGCGTTGCTCGTGCAGGACGTGGCGCGGGAGTTCCGTGGCCGGCGTCAGCGCCTTGCCGAGGTCGTGGCACAGGGCCGCGTAGCCGACCAGGTCGTCGCCGGGGGCGAGCATCGCGGCGATGTCGCAGACGAGTTCCAGGTGCACGCCGGTGTCGACCTCGGGGTGGTACTCCGCGCGCTGCGGCACGCCGTACAGCGCATCCACCTCGGGCAGCACCGCGCGCAGCGCATCGCAGTCGCGCAGGGTGCGCAGGAATGCGGCGGGCGACGGGCTGCGCAAGGCCTTCGCCAGCTCCTGCCAGATGCGTTCCGGCACCAGGTCGGACAGTTCGCCGCCGGCCACCATCGCCCGCATCAGCGCCAGCGTGTCGGGCGCGACCTGGAAACCGAGCGGCGCGAACCGCGCCATGAAGCGCGCCGCGCGCAGCACCCGCAGCGGGTCCTCGACGAAGGCATCGCCGACATGGCGCAGCACGCGCGCCTCGAGGTCGCGCACGCCGCCGAACGGATCGACCAGGGTGCCGTCGTCGGCGCGGGCGATCGCGTTGATGGTGAAGTCGCGCCGGCGCAGGTCGTCCTCCAGCGTCACCGCCGGGTCGGCATGCACCACGAAGCCGGTGTAGCCACGGCCGGACTTGCGCTCGGTGCGGGCCAGCGCATGTTCTTCGCCGGTGACCGGGTGCAGGAACACCGGGAAGTCGCGCCCGACCTGCCGATAGCCGGCGTCGTGCAGGTCCTGCACCGATGCGCCGACGACCACGTAGTCGCGGTCCCCGGCCGGCAGCCCGAGCAGGGCATCGCGCACGGCACCGCCGACCAGGTAGCGGCGGACGTGCGGGGGCAGGGACGTGCTCATGCCGCGATGATGCCGCAGGCGCGGCTCAACGCCGACGACGTTCGCGCAGGCTGGGCTTGACGGGCTTCGGCGCGGCCGGTGCGGCGGCGGGCGATGCCGCCTCCGCGACCGGGCAGGCGAAGCCCTTGCGCGGCCCGTCGGTGATCCCGAGCATGCGATCCGAGACCCGTCGCGCGTCGCCCTGCAGGCGCCAGTCGTACAGCGTGCTGAAGCTCAGCACGCGGGCCACGTATTCGCGGGTTTCCTTGTAGCTGATGGTCTCGATCCACAGGTCCGGCGCCATGTCCGGGCGCTGCGCCATCCAGCGACCCAGCGGGGCCGGGCCGGCGTTGTAGCCGGCGATCACCTGGTAGGGCTTGCCGCCGTAGCGGTCCATCAGTTGGCGCAGGTAGGCGGTGCCGATCGCGATGTTGGTGTCGGCGTCGTACAGGCTGTCGCCACCGGTCCAGGGCAGGCCGAGCCTGGCCGCGACTTCGGCGCCGGTCGCCGGCACCACCTGCATCAGTCCGCGCGCATCGGCCGACGAGCGCGCCTTCGGGTCGAACACCGATTCGGCGCGGATCTCGGCGGCCACCCACGCCGGGTCGATGGCCTGGCGGGCGGCTTCGCGGCGGATGCCGGCATCGTGGTGCAGCGGGAAGCGCAGCAGGTACAGGCGCTGTTCCTCGGGCAGGCGCTTGCCGCCGACGTTGACCAGCCCGAACACGCCGCGGTCGAACCAGCCGTTGTCCTGCGCCACCTCGACCGCGAGCCGGCGCTGGTCGTCGGACATCCGCGACAGCGCGTCGTCCCATTCGCGTTGCGCCCAGCCGCGGCGGTCCAGCGCGACCAGCTGCAGCGCGCGCACCAGGGCCGGATCGCGGGCG
>JAFLEC010000163.1 GCA_017302095.1 Lysobacterales bacterium
CGGGGCCGGCGCAACCGGCCAGCAAGGCCGCACCGAGGAGCGAGGGGAAGAGTCGGGCATCACGCATGCCCCGACCATACCCGTCACGGCCACGTCATGTCGCTGAACAGCACCCGAAAAAGCTGAACAATAACAATTGGTTAACGCGAGATTGCGACGCTGCGCGGGTTTTCACGGGCGCCGCCAGGTCATTCGAGCTGCGCGATCCGGTCGGCATCGCCCTGCAGCGGCAGGCCGGTGTAGGTGTCGACCGGTGCGGTCGCGCCCGGATGCACGACGTCGGCCGCATGCGAGGCGTCGTCCGCGATCACCACGATGCCGCCCTTGTCGGTTTCGGCATACAGCAGCTGGGCGAACGCGCGCGGCAGGCGCACGCAGCCATGCGAGGCCGGGCGCCCGGTCACCTTGCCGGCATGCAGGGCGATGCCGTCCCAGGTCAGCCGCTGCATGTAGGGCATCGGCGCGTCGTTGTAGAGGTTGGAACGGTGGTCGACCTTCTTCTGCAGGATTTCGAAAACGCCGGTCGGGGTCGGGTGGGTCGCGGTGCCGGTGCTGACGCTGCTGACGCCGATGCGCACGCCGGCGCGGTACACGTAGGCGCGCTGCTCGGGCAGGCTCACCACCACCAGCACTTGGCCAGCCGGTGCCGCGTCCGGGGTCCACAGATAGTCGCCCGCTTCGAGCGCCGCGATGCTGGCGTCATCGCCTGCGGGGGGCGATGCCGGGAGCGACTGCGCATGCAGCGGCGCGGCGAACGCCAGGGCAAGCAGCAGCGGGGCGAGACGGGGGAACACGGTGCGCAAAAGGTCCATGCCTCCACGCTACAGCGCACCGCGTGATGCCCGGTTTGAACTTCCCGTGCGCCGGCTGAATGCGCGCCGGCGGCGGCCAGAAAGCCACCGCCGGGACGCCAAGGCTGGCCTGTTACTTGCGTGCGGTGAAGATCGGGGTGAGATAGTCCGGCTTGCCCTGGATGCGCTCCAGGTGCGGGTAACGCAAGCCGCCGTGGTAGTCGAGCTTGACCGTGCGGAAACGGTCGAACTCCTTCACCAGCAGCTCGATCGGCGCCTTGCCGTCCTTCGCCGCCTTCACCGCGTCGTCGAGCACGTCCTTCGAATACGCCTGGCCGTTGACCGCGACGATGGTGGTGCCGCTGCCGAGGCCGGCGTTGAACGCGGGCCCATCCCAGCGCACGTCGCCGATCACGCCTTCGCCGCCGATCGACAGGCCCAGCGAGTAGGTGTAATCCGCGCCGCCGCGTGCATTGGCCTTCGCATATGCATTCGGCGTGTCCTTGTAGACCAGCTTCCAGCCACTGGCCTCGATGCCGCCGACCAGGCCGGTCCTGCCGTCCATGCGGTCACGCAGGAAGCTCGCCCAGTCGTGCGCCATCACCCCGTTGAGCGTGGCGACCACGTCGTCGAAGGTGTAGGTCGCCTGCTGCTTCCACTCGCCGTCGTTGATGCCGAAGAACGCCTTCGCGAAATCGTCCAGCGACTTCCTGCCGCCGGTCCCGGCGCGGATCAGCGCGTCGGCCTCGAGCCACATCATCTGCCCGCCTGAGTAGTAGTCCTCGCTCATCTGGTAGTTGCGGTAGGCGCGCGGCGCGCGCGCGGCGATGATCGGGTCGTTGGTGGTGTCCTGCACGTTGCGCCAGCCCAGGCCGGGACGGTTGTCGGCATAAGTCGCCGCGACCAGCGCCAGCGCGTCGATCGAGGCCGGCAACGGGCGCATCCCGCTGCGCGCCGCAAGCACGTTGCCCCAGTACTGGGTCTGGCCCTCGTACACCCACAGCAGGCTGTCCTGCATCGGCACGTTGTAGTTCGGCGTCCACAGGTCGGCGGGGCGGCGGTACTTGCCGTTCCAGCTGTGGGTGAACTCGTGCGGCAGCAGGTCGTCGAAGCCGCTCTTCTCGTTCCAGCCGGTGAAGTAGTCGGTGCCCATGCCGTTCTCGCTGGAACGCTGGTGCTCCAGCCCGTTGCCGCCCATCTGCCCGGACAGGGAGAACAGGAACTGGTAGTGGTCGTAGTGCTGCGCGCCGAACAGCTTGAGCGCCTGCGCGACCATCGCCTGGTGCAGCTTCACCTGCTCGGGCTTGGCCTCGAGGTACTTCGCCGCGTCGGCGACCACGCCCAGCTTCACCGGCACCTTGCTGCCGGCCGGGGTCAGGTCGATGTTCTTCGCATGGCGGCCGGCATACACCGGCGAGTCGACCAGGATGTCGAGCGGGACGTCCTCGTAATCGACGGTATCGCCGCTGCGGCCGTCCTCGTGCAGGGCGGTGAACGCGGTCCAGCCGCTCGGATAGGTCACCCGCATGTCCACCGGGATGCGGCGCGCGTAGTAGCCCGCGGGGTACAGCACGGTGGAGATGGTCTGCAGGTTGAGCATGCTCGGCGTCATCACGATCCGCCCCTGGTTGCCCGCGGTCGGGGTCAGGAAATCGAAGGTCGCCACCACTTCGGTCGCGCCCGCCGGCACGTCGAGGTGGAACGCGGCGACGTCGAGCGGATCGCGCTTCCACGCCAGGCGCTGGCCGTTGGCGCGGAACTCGAGGCCGGCGACCTTGTCGATCGCGCCACGCGGGGTGTGCCCGCCGGGAATCCACATCGGGTACAGCAGGGTCAGCGCGCCTGGCTGCACGGGGATGGTCTGCTTCACCCGGAAGATGCGCTGCGCCAGGTTGGTGGCGTCGATCTCCAGCCGCATCGTGCCGGCGTAGGCGACGTCGCGCGGCGGCGGGATCGAGGATTCGGCCTGTTGCGCATGCGCGCCACCGGCGAGCAGCAGGGACAGGGCGAGGGGCAGCAGGCGGCGACGCGACATCGGCAACTCCGGCAAACGGGCAAGACCGCCATCGTATGCCGTGGCGGGTATGCGCCCCCCTGCCGGAAGCCATGGACGCGGCGTTCAGGCAGGATCACGAACGCTGGCATCCCGCCACCGCCCACAGGCCACGCCCATGTCCCGCATCCACAGCGCCACCGCCCTGCCCGCCCTCCTGCTGTTGGCCGCCTGCGCGAGCCAGCCGTCCGACCAAGCCGCCCCGCCGAGCGCCGGCGCCTGCGATGCCGATGCCGCGCAGGCCTGGATCGGCAAGCCCGCCACCGCGACCAACGTGGATGCCGCGTTCAAGGCATCCGGCGCGAAGACCCTGCGCGCGCTGAAGCCCGGCCAGCCGATGACGATGGATTACCGCATCGACCGGGTGAACGTGCTGCAGGACGCCGCCGGCAACATCGAGAAGATCAGCTGCGGCTGAACAACCGGCTCAGTCGTCCTTCGCCTTTCGGGTGAAGTCCACCGGCGGCGGCTTCTTGCCGCCGAAAGTAGTCGAACCGCGCGGGTCGCACCAAGGCGCGGGCGCCTGGCCGGGCACGTTGGGCTGGTCGAGGCAACGGGGGTCGCGATTCGCCTGTTCGGCGTTGTCGCGGTACTCGGCGCTGGCGCAGGCCGCCAGGCCCAGGCAGCAGACCACAGGAAGCAGGGGGCGCATGGCGGGCTCCGGAACCGGTGGACACGAGCATCGCGCGCCGGCAGGCGCGGTTCCAGTGCCCTTGGTCAGGACTCCGCCGCGGGCGCCGCGCGCAGGTGCGCGGCGTCGGTGTAGCGCCACGCCACCAGCGCGGCGATGCCGAGCAGCAGGGCCGCGATCAGGAACGAGATGCCCGGCAGGCGCACCGGCGCAGCGGGGCCGATGAAGAAACCGAAGGCGCCCGCGAACAGCGCTGGCGCGAAGATCCCGGCCAGCGACACCAGGCTGCTCAGCGAGCCCTGGATCCGCCCCTGCACGTCGGCCGGCACCTGCTGGGTGACCAGCGCCATCGTCGCCGGGCCGGCGACCGCCCACAGCGCGCTGATCGGCAGGCCGGCCAGGAACAGCCAGCCCGAGCCCGCGAACCCGTAGACCACGAACCCGAGGGTGCCGCAGGCCAGGCCCAGCATCATCGCGCGGCGCTCGCCCAGCGCCTTGACCAGGCGCCCGACCACCGCGACGTTGACGATCACGCTGAGCACGCCGACCGCCGCCAGCACGTAGCCGGCCTGCTTCTCCTTCCAACCGTAGGCGGCATCGGCGAACAGCACGAACGTGCTCGGGTACACGTAGTGCGCGAAGTTGGCGATGAACACCACTGCCACGAGCGCCCAGATCCGCGGGTACTCGCGCAGCATCTTCACCCCGCCCAGCGGCTTGGCGTGCGTCCAGTCGAAGGTCTTCGAGCGGCGCTCGACCGGATGCGACTCCGGCAGCACGAACAGGCCATAGAGGAAATTCAGCAGCGCCAGCGCCGCCGCGCACCAGAACGGCAAGCGGTGGTCGATGTCGCCGAGCACGCCGCCGATCAGCGGCCCGACGATGAAGCCCAGCCCGAACGCCGCGCCGATCATGCCGTAGCTCTTCGCGCGCCGTTCGGGCGGCACCACGTCGGCGATGTAGGCGTTGGCGGTGGTGAAGCTGGCGGAGGTGATCGCGGAGATGATCCGGCCGACGAACAGCCAGACCAGGGTCGGCGCCAGCGCCATCAGCACGAAATCCAGCCCCAGCCCGAGGCAGGACAGCAGGATCACCGGGCGCCGGCCGTAGCGGTCCGACAGCGCGCCCTGCACCGGCGCGCTGAAGAACTGCACCAGCGAGAACGCGAACGCGAACACGCCGGTCCAGTAGGCCGCCACCGAGGTGTCGCCGCCGACGAACTGCTGCACCAGGTGCGGCAGCACCGGGATGATCACGCCGAACGCGATCACGTCGATCAGCACGGTGACGAAGATGAAGGCGAGCGCGGCCTTGCGGGCGGCGGGCGCGGCGGGTGCGTTCAAGTCGACCTCGGGATGCGGGCGGGGCGGGGCCGCGCCTCAGTGGGAATGGAAGGCGTCGGCGGCGAGCAGAGCGGCATGGTCGCGCACATCCTCCGGCCAGTGCAGGGTGGCGTCGTCGAAGCGGCCGATGTCGCCGGCGAACAGCGCGCGGGTCGCGTCCTCGTAGCGCGGCAGGTCGCCGGCGATCGCCTGCAGGAAGCGGAAGGCGGCCTCCTGCGCGGCGCGGCGGCGGTCGCCCGCGACCGCGCCCTTGCGG
>JAFLEC010000164.1 GCA_017302095.1 Lysobacterales bacterium
GCCGCTGGCGTTCCTGGCCTGGCGCGATGCCGGTGGCCGGCGCTGGCGGCGATCGCTGTGGCCCGACGTGCTGGATGCCACCGCCCGGCGTGAACTGAAGCTGGCGATGCAGCGCCGGGATGGCGCACCGCCGGCAGCGTCGACGCCGTTGCCCACGCGAGGCCCGTAGACTGTCCCGCTCGCGCGCCGCCGGCGTCCGATCGTCCGGTGCCGCGCCGCGGCATCCCAAGGAGTTCCATGTTCAAACCGGTTCCCGTCGCCATCGGCCTGCGCTACCTGCGCGCCAAGCGCCGCAACGGCTTCATCTCCTTCATCTCGCTGGCGTCCATTCTCGGCATCGCGCTGGGGGTGACCGCGCTGATCACCACGCTGGCGGTGATGAGCGGTTTCCAGCGCGAGATCCGCGACCGCATGCTGCAGATGGCCGCGCATGCCACCGTCAGCGGCTACGGCGAGCCCCTGCAGGACTGGCGGCGCGCGGTCGGCGTGGCGATGCAGGATGCGCGCGTCGCCGGCGCCGCGCCGTACATCGAAAAGGAAGCCCTGATCTCCGCCAGCAACAACCAGCCGGCGATGCTGCGCGGGGTGGTGCCGGCGGAAGAGGACAAGGTGTCGGTGCTCGGCGACAAGATGGTCCAGGGCAAGCTCGCGGACCTCGCGCCCGGGCGCTTCAACATCGTGCTGGGCCGTGAGCTGGCGATGTGGCTGGGCGTGGCCGTCGGCGACGACGTGGTGGTGACCCTGGCCGATTTCCGCAGCACGCCAGTGGGCGGTGGCATGGGCACCATGAAGCGGTTCCGGGTCAGCGGCATCTTCGAGGCCGGCTACAACGAATTCGACAAGGGACTGGCGGTGGTCGCGTTGGCCGACCTGCAGCGCCTGCTGCGGATGGGCGATGGCGTCACCGGCGTGCGCCTGAAGATGCACGACATGGACCAGGCCTTCGAGGTCGGTCGCGACCTCGCGCTGAAGTTGCGCGGGCCGTTCCGGGTCAGCGACTGGACCCAGGACAATGCCAACCTGTTCCGCGCGCTGAAGATGGAGAAGACGGTGATGGCGATCCTGCTGTCGCTGATCATCGCGATGGGCGCGTTCAACCTGGTGTCGTCGCAGGTGATGCTGGTGACCGACAAGCAGGCCGACATCGCGATCCTGCGCACGCTGGGCCTGACCCCGCGCCAGGTGATGCAGGTGTTCATGGTCCAGGGCAGCCTGATCGGCGTGATCGGCACCGTCGCCGGCGTGGTCGGCGGGATCCTGCTGACCCTCAACCTGGATGGCATCCTGCAGGGCATCGAGAAGGTGTTCGGGGTGCAGTTGCTGCCCGAGGACGTGTACTACATCACCGGCCTGCCGACCGACCTGCAGGCCTCCGACGTGACCACCATCGCCTGCGTGGCGCTGGCGATGGCGTTCCTGGCGACCCTGTACCCGGCCTGGCGCGCGGCGCGCACCGCGCCGGCGGAGGCGCTGCGCTATGAGTGAGCCCATGGACGACGTGATCCGCGCCGAACGGCTCGGCAAGACCTATGCCGAAGGCAGCCTGCGCACGCCGGTGTTCGATAGGCTCGACTTCCGCGTGGTGCCGGGCGAGACGGTCGCCATCCTCGGTGCCTCCGGCGCGGGCAAGAGCACGTTGCTGCACCTGCTGGGCGGCCTCGACGTGCCGAGCGCGGGCGAGGTGTTCGTCGCCGGCCACCGCATGAGCGCGCTGTCCGATGCGGAGCGCGGCCGCCTGCGCAACCGCGCGCTGGGCTTCGTGTACCAGTTCCACCACCTGCTGCCGGAATTCACCGCGCTCGAGAACGTGATGATGCCGGTGCTGCTGGCGGGGCAGGCCGTCGACATCGCGCAGGCGCGTGCGAAGGCGCTATTGGAATCGGTCGGGCTTGGCCATCGGCTGCAGCACAAGCCGGGCGAACTGTCCGGTGGCGAGCGCCAGCGCACCGCGGTGGCGCGCGCGCTGGTGAACCAGCCGGCCTGCGTGCTGGGCGACGAGCCCACCGGCAACCTCGACGAGAAAACCGCGGCGAACGTGTTCGCGCTGATGCTGGAGCTCAACCGCGCGCAGGGCACCAGCCTGGTGCTGGTCACCCACGACCGTCGCCTCGCCGCGCGCCTCGACCGGGTGTTGGAATTGCACGAAGGACGCTTGCGCGAGGCCCCACCCAGTTGACGCTCCCGGCGCAGCGCGCGTAGTGTCCTTCACGCGTGCGGCGTGGTCGTGGTCCTGCCGGCACCTGGGGGAACGACCCGCCCGAAACCATCGTGGCCTCGCGCGGGCCATGCCATCGGGAGGGGGCAATGGGGAACGAAACGATGTTCTACGGGATCGGCGTGGTCGCGATCCTGGTCATCCTGTACGGCCTGTGGCAGGCCATCTCGCTGCGCCGCGCGGTGCCGGGCGGCGTCGTCGGCAAGCAATGGAACATCCTGACCTGGCTGGTGGTGATGTTCACCGTCGGCTATGCGGCGATCCCGTTCTTCGGCAGCATGCCGATCGAGACCCTCCGCCTGGTGGTGGTCGCGATCTTCCTCGGTGGCGCGATCTACGTCGTGGTGACCATCCGCCTGATCCACACCATCATCCGCGCGTTGTCGGAATAAGGGTCGCGCATGTTCGAACGGACGGTCTTCGCAAGGACGCCGGCGGGCGAGGCAGCGCTCGCCCGCCTCGACCATAGCCTGCCGATGGCGTTGCGTCGGGTGCTGATCCTTGTCGATGGCCGGTCGGACGGCACTGCGTTGCGCGTGAGGGCGCCGTATCGCGACCTCGACGTCTCGCTCGAGGCCCTGCTTGCGCAGGGCTTGATCGCCGCGCCGGGAGCAGCGGCCACGCCCATCGAACGTCCCATGCCGGCGGCTGCCCTGGCACCGGTCGCCGAGGTGGCGCCTGCCATCGGATCCGCCGCCATGGCGTCGCCAGCGGCTACGCGCCAAGCCTTGTTCGACCTGTGCAGGCAGGTGCTCGGGGATGCGAAGGCGGAAGCTGCGGCGAAGCGCCTCCTGACCGCTGGCGACGAACCCGGCGCGATCGCGGCGGCGCTCGCGAAGACGGTGTCGGTGGTACGCCTGACCGTGGACGAAGCCAAGGCGAACGAGATCAAGCGGCGCGGCGAAGCCCTGCTTTGATCGATCCCCGCGCGTCGCCCCGGCCGATCGACGCGTTCCGCGGCGGGAGGGCGGCCGTCCCTATTGCCGGGGATCGCGTGTTCGGGGTTTTCCGACCCGATCGCGCGTAAGGCGCTGATCACTGCCGGATAAGGTGGGCCCCAGCCTGAAGGGGATGCCTTCGCACCTTCCGCTGTTCGGTCCCGCCGCGGCGCTCGCCTTGCTGGCGGGCGTGTGCGCCAGCCTGGCCATGCCGGTGGCACTCCCCATGTCGCTGGCCATGGGCCTGATGGCACTGGGCCTTTTGCTGGCGCCCCGTCAGGGCGTCATGCGCGTGGCAGGCATCGCGCTCGCGGGGTTCGGATTCGCGGCCCTGCATGCTGGTTGGAGCCTGCAGGCGCAGCTTCCGCAGACGCTGGAACGCCAGCCGCTTCTGGTCGAAGGACGCATCGTTGACCTGCCGCTGCACGAAGCGCGTCGCACCCGGTTCGAGTTCAGGATCGATGCCGGCAACCGACAGCCGGTGGCCCTGCGCGGACGACGCCTGCGCCTGGCGTGGTACGACGACGACCCGCGTGCGCGCGCCGCGCTGGTGGCGGGCAGCCGCTGGCGCCTGCCGGTGCAACTGCGTCCCCCGCAGGCGTTGCGCAACTCAGGAGCGGGCGATGGCGAGAAGTACGCACTCGCGGCCCGCCTCGCGGCGACCGGTTACGTGCTGGAACCGGCGCTGGCCCAGAGACTGGCCGCGCCGGCGGGGATCGCCGGCTGGCGCGAGCGAATGAGTGCGCGCATCGCGGACAGCATCGACGGCGGCAGTGCGCGCTTCGTGCGTGCGCTGGTGCTCGGCGATACCCGCGGCCTCGACGAGACCGACTGGGCGCGCTTGCGCGCTGCCGGCCTGACCCACCTGATCGCGATCTCCGGCTTCCACGTCGGGTTGGTGGCGGGCTTCTTCGCGCTGGCGGCTGCCGGCGTGTGGTGGTGCCTGCCACGCCTGACGTCGTGGTGGCCGCGTCCCTTTGCCGCCGGTGTCGGTGCGGTGGCCGGTGCCTTCGCCTATGCGGCGGTGACCGGGTTCGCGCTGCCGACCCTGCGGACCGCGGTGATGATCGCGGTGCTGGTCGCGGCGCGTTGCCTGCGCCGCCGCCAGCGCCTGGTCGACACGCTGGCGCTCGGTTGCATCGTGGTGCTGCTGCTGGACCCGCTCGCGGTGCTGGGCGCGGGCTTCTGGTTGAGCTTCGCCGGCGTCGCGTGGCTGCTCTGGTGCCTGCCGGCCGACCAGGGGCCGCGCGGCTGGGCGCTGGTGCATGGCTTCGTCGGCGCGCAGGTGGTGGCGACGATCGGCCTGCTGCCGCTGACCGTGGTGCTGTTCGGGCAGGCCTCGTTCGCCGGCCCGCTGGCGAACCTGGTGGCGGTGCCGTGGTGGAGCCTCGTGGTGATCCCGTTGGGGCTGCTGGGGCTGCTGCTGGAGACGCTGCATGCGGGCTGGGGCGATGGGCTGTGGCAGGCGGCGGCCTGGAGCTTCGACCTGCCGTGGCCCGGCCTGGCCTGGATCGCGGACGGACCGCTGGCGATGGCATGGTTGCCGGAGCCGCGCTGGTTCGCGCTGCCACTGGCGATGCTGGGGGCGTTCTGGCTGTTGCTGCCGCGTGGCGTCGCGGGCAAGGGGCTGGCGCTCTGCCTGTGGCTGCCGCTGCTGTGGCCGGATCGCGGCTTGCCGAGGGCGGGCGAGGTCGAGGTGGTGGCGATCGACGTCGGGCAGGGCTTGTCGGTGCTGGTGCGCACCGCCGGCCACGCGCTGCTGTACGACATGGGCCCGGCCGATCCCGACGGCTTCGATGCCGGCGAACGCGCGGTGGTGCCCGCGCTGCGCGCCCTCGGCGTGCGGCGG